>JAHRWI010000323.1 GCA_019090225.1 Porticoccaceae bacterium | reverse complement strand
TTATTCCATCGCGGGGGCTGATTGGTTTTCGCGGGCAGTTTCTTACCATGACCTCTGGCTCCGGCATTATGACCAGCATTTTTGATCATTATGGCCCCACTAAAATCGGCGAAGTCATGTCTCGGCAAAATGGTGTGCTGATATCCATGGTCAAAGGTAAAACCCTGGGTTTCTCCCTGTTTAACCTGCAAGAGCGTGGCCGCTTGTTTTTAAATCATGGCGAAGACGTTTATGAAGGTCAGGTGATTGGTATCCATTCCCGCACTAACGATCTCTCGGTCAATCCCACCAAAGGCAAGCAACTAACCAACGTTCGCGCCTCCGGCACGGATGAAGCGCTAACCCTGGTGCCACCCGTGCGCCACACCCTTGAGCAAGCTCTGGAATTTATCGAAGACGACGAACTGGTCGAAATAACCCCTAACAGTATTCGGCTGCGCAAAAAGCTACTGACAGAAAACGAACGCAAGCGAGCGGGCCGGGCCTGATCGAGTCGGAGTAAACACGGAATAGCCCATTTAACGATGGGCTATTTTTTTGGTCTGCTCTTTTAAACAAGAGTATTTTAAACAAGCGTATTTGATGAAACAGCATTTGCTAAAGCAGTAATTTTTAAAGTAGAACGCGCATAATAAAAATTGGAGCGTTAGAATCCAGATATTCAGATAGACCCGCTTCAGGTCATAAAAGCAAGGAGCCTGCTGGCATGGCAAACAAAGATTTCGACGTTCTCGTCTTTATTGGCCGTTTTCAACCTTTTCACAAAGGCCACCTGGCCCTTCTTCAAGCGGGTTTAGCCTGCGCCGAACAAATTATTGTGCTCTGTGGATCAGCCCATCAACCTCGAACTATTCGCAACCCATGGTCTGCTCTTGAGCGGGAAGTCATGATTCGCGGGGCGGTCTCTGAAGCTGATAATGCCCGTATTCATATTGCCCCGCTGACGGATAATGTTTACAACGATGCAGCCTGGATCAAAAGTGTGCAGGCGATAGTTAACAGCCTGGTGAATGCGCACTGCAATGCTCCACTAAAAGCACAAAAAATTGCCATGGTCGGGCATAGTCAGCATCGTAGTTCCTACTATGTGAATTGGTTTCCCCATTGGGGTGCGGCCGAGGTGGGGGATCTTCAGGGCATCAGTGCAACATCTATCCGAGAAACTATTTTTGGTGCATCTGGTTTTGAGGGTTCTGGTTCTGGTTCTGGCTCTGGTGCGACGGGCTTCGGCGGGGCTAGTCCAGAAAAGATCGCTGACCTGCTTCCTGAAAATGTCCAGACGAGTATTTCAGAATTTTGTCGCAGCGATAGTTACGCCGATATCCAGGCGGAGCATAAGTTTGTTCGTAATTACAAAGAGGCATGGAACGCTGCACCCTATCCGCCCATCTTTGTCACAGTCGATGCGGTAATTATTCAAAGTGGCCATATTTTAATGATTGAACGCAAAGGGCGGCCCGGCCAGGGCCTGTTAGCCCTGCCGGGTGGTTTTCTTGATCATGGGGAGAAGCTGCTCGATGCTTGTTTGCGTGAGCTACGTGAGGAAACCTGTTTGGATATCCCAGCTGCGGTTTTAAAGGGTTCTATCAGGGGGCAAGAGGTGTTTGACGACCCCTACCGTTCGGCTCGTGGTCGAACCATTACCCATGCCTTTCATATAGAGCTTGAGCCTGGTGAAACCCTGCCAAACGTCGAGGGTAGCGATGATGCCAGGCATGCCATGTGGGTGCCGTTAGCGGATCTGGATTCCACACAGGTTTTTGAAGATCACTATGCAATTATTCAGAAGATGATCGGGATCTAAAATACTTTCCCGGCGTAGGCCTGGCCGTTAGTTGGGGGCTAACAGTTTCGGGCTCTTAATTTCTGGCAGCTACTTTGAACGACTTAGTACCTTTTCAGCCCAGCCTTTCTCCAGCGGTACCATGTAATACATCTTCACGTCCCGGGACAGGAACTTCCAGTTGTCGCCTATTTTTCGGTACTCGTCATCGTAGTAACCGGCGCCGATAATACTTTTGCCATCGCTAATGCCGCGAATCTCCACATAGCAGGTGCCGGATGCTTTGTCTGGGCCTTCCAGATTGACCACGTGGTTATGTATAAAGGGCCGTGGCGCCAGGTCGCCGAGGGCCTGCTCGTACATTTTGATCAGGTTCGCCTTGCCTTTGGTGGCTGGGATTGTGTTGTCGTCGATAGCGATGGAGCCGTCTTCGGTGAATAAATCCACCATGGCCTTAACATCGTTTTTCCACACATAGTGGCAATAGAGCACGGGCAGATCGCGGATGGCTTCTCGGTCGAGCATTTCCTTTACGAGTGTTTCAGTGGTTTTTGTCATTGGGTTTTCCTTATTTTTAGTTTAATGAAATCTGTATTGATAATAGCCTAAAAAAACTAAACGTCCCCAGGCTGTTTGCGTTGCTTGAAACAAGTTTGCAATAAAGCCTTGAGTTTTTCCGCCCCCATTTCTTTCATCAGCGTGATATTGCGTTCAGGAATTTTCCCTGCATCTGGATAACTGGCAATAGCCCGCTCCAGGCTCGTCTCCCGAAGCAGGTGCAAGATGGGGTAGGGGGGCTTGTTGGTATAGTTTTCGGCATCGCCCGGCTCGGTGCCGCCAAACTGGTAATCCGGATGAAAACTGGCGATTTGGAAAACCCCCTCCAGGCCGGTTTCCATAAGGAGCCCATCGACCACATTGAGAAACTGGTTGTAGTCGTAGAAACCTCTCAGCACCTGGGGGTGGATCAGGAGTGTCGTTTCAATCGCTTCATTACTGCCGAGTAATGCCAGTTCGGTCTGGAGATCGATTAGCAGGTCTTCTTCGGTAGTCGCTTCTGAGACCGTAAATCGAATCCGCTTGTTAACGAGTTCATCTTTGGCAAAAGGACACAGGTTAAGGCCGATCACCATAGTTTCTACCCACTGCCGAACCGAATCGATTATTTGCTTTCGATTCAGTATGTCCTCCATTTCAAAAAGTGTGTTTGACAAAGTTAATGCAAACGCTCGGTAGCCTTACTAGCGGGGGTAAGCGCTGGGAACCTGTGGGTCGCATATTGACTGTGACAGCTGACACAGGACTCGCTCATTTTGGAGAAATAAAAGCCGACGAGCTCTGTTTTTTTATTGCTGGCCGCGTGTTCAAGCATGCCTGATAAATAGTGGAAGTGTTGATCTTGTTTAATAAACCCTTCGGGGAGGGAGTTGTGTAGTTCGTGTAACTGATGATCTGTCAGGCTTTGCTTCAAAATATAACTGTTCTTGATTTGCCTGGCGATTTGCTCAATTTCGCTCCAGTTTCCCGAAACGTAAGCGGGGATGACAGCCATCATGCCCTGCTGAATAGCGACCATCTCTTTGCTGAGTAGCGCTCGCAATTCTGGTGATAGGGATTCTATGCTGGCGCTAGTATTGCTTAAATCGGTGTTGCTTAAGCCGGTATTGTTTAAAGTGAGCTTTCCGTCGCTGTGCGTGGGAGTGCTTTCCCTGGGTGAGTCACGATCAATGAGCTCTTCGCTAGCAGCTGGATAACAGTTAATTAATAATGAGAATGGGAGGATAAATATTCTGATAACAGATTTCATGAGAGCCTCTACTTATGCTTACCCCACAGGGGTTCTGGGAAAGGGAGCGAATGTTTTTCAGGATCATTCTTTATATCGCGGCACACTCCCTATGCCGAAAACAATCTACCGTATGATCATTGACCATGCCCATGGCCTGCATATGAGCGTAACAAATAGTCGAGCCAAAAAATCGAAAGCCGCGCTTTTTCATGTCTTTGCTGATGGCGTCAGATAGCGCTGTGGTGGCGGGCGAATCTGCCAGGGTCTTCCAGTTGTTTTGAATGGGCTTTTTGCCGTCGATAAAGCCCCACAGGTAATCGGCGAAGCGGCCGTAGCTATCCTGTAGTTCGAGAAACAGTTTGGCATTGCTGATGGCAGATTCGATTTTGAGTCGGTTGCGAACAATCCCCGCATCGGCCATCAATCGTTCGACACTGCGCTTGTTAAAGCGGGCGACTTTTTGAGCGTCAAAGTCGGCAAAGGCTTTGCGGTAGTTTTCTCTTTTGCGCAGGATGGTAATCCACGATAGTCCAGCCTGGGCGCTTTCGAGTACCAGGAATTCGAACAGTTTATCATCGTCGTAACAGGGCACACCCCATTCTTCGTCGTGATATTGCTCGTAGAGTGGGTCGTCGGACGACCAGCCGCAACGTGGTTTTTGATTTGTTTGTTTTGGATCTGGGGTGATCTGGGGCATTGTTATTTACTCGTCGCTGTCCTATGTTCCTCTTTTACGGGGGTGTTTTTATACCGCCCAGCCTGGAGTCAGAATTATGCGCATACGTTACCCGGCGATAAAGCCTTACGCCACCCATAATATTGATGTTTCGGATCACCACACGTTGTATGTGGAGGAGTGTGGTAACGCCGATGGGCTGCCAGTGTTGTTTGTCCATGGTGGGCCGGGGGCGGGTTGTTCCCCCAGTGACAGGAGTTTTTTTAATCCGGATATTTATCGCATTATTTTGTTTGACCAGCGCGGTAGTGGTCTCTCCAAGCCTCATGCCAGTCTGGAGCAAAATACCACTCAGGATTTAATCGCGGATATTGAGTTAATTCGCGAACAGTTCAATATTGAGCAGTGGATGATGTTTGGTGGCTCCTGGGGTTCAACATTGAGTTTGCTCTATGCCCAAAGCCATGCAGACAGAGTCACTGCCATGGTCTTACGGGGTATCTTTCTATGTCGTGGCGAGGATATCGACTGGTTTTACCAATACGGTGCTAGCGCTATTTTCCCCGACTACTGGGCGGACTTTGTCGCACCTATTGAGCCAGCAGATAGAAGCAATATGTTGGCGGCCTACCACAAACACTTGACCAGCGAGGATGAGCTGGATCGGATTCGCGCGGCCAGGGCCTGGTCCATCTGGGAGGCCCGTTGTGCGACCTTGCACCCCAATAGTCATGTCGTGGAACACCTGGGCAAAGCCCATGTTGCCATGGCAATGGCGCGCATCGAAGCCCATTACTTTATGAACAATTGCTTCGTTGCTGATGATCAGATTCTCGATAATGTCGATGCCCTGGCAGATATTCCCGCCATTGCTGTCCATGGTCGCTACGATGTAGTTTGTCCAATTAAACAGGCCTTTGATCTACAGGCTGCCTGGCCTCAGCTCAAGCTAGAAGTGATTCGTGATTCGGGTCACGCTTCCAGTGAGCCGGGTACGGTAGACGCATTGGTGAAAGCCACCGATGAAATGGCGGTGATTATAAAAACTCGTCAATCGGCATAGCGGATGCGCGGTTTAATCCAGCGGGTGAGTCATGCTTTAGTTGAAGTTGATGATCAGATCGTCGGCAATATCGACCGAGGTATTTTGCTGCTATTGGGTATCGAAGCATCTGATACGGCTGAGCAAAGCCGTAAGCTGATCAACAAAGTGCTCAATTATCGCATCTTCCCTGAAAAAGAGTGCTCTGATGAAAGTGGGCGGATGAATTTGAGCGTCAAAGATATTGGCGGCGGCGTGCTGGTGGTCTCGCAATTTACCCTGGTGGCCGATACGAAAAAAGGTTTGCGACCGGGATTTTCCTCTGCCGCTAAACCCGACTACGCTGAGCGGGTATATGCGGAATTTGTTGAGCTAATGCGTGCGGAGCACAGCTCCGTGGCAACCGGCATATTTGCCGCCGATATGAAAGTGTCACTATGCAACGATGGGCCGGTAACGTTTTTACTAGATTTTTAGAGCGTCTAGATTTAGAGCATCTAGATTTAGAGTGTCCAAAAAGCCACTAAATCTTAAATCGCGTTTTCAATTTGCGCGCCACCAGAATATTTTTTAGCTTAGCGTACTGAGGAATGCCGTTTTTGTAGGGAGGATAATCTTCGCCCTGAATCAGCGGCGCTAAATATTCCCGTGCTAAATCCGTAATGCCAAAACCGTCTCGAGTGATGAAATTACGCGGCATCATTTTCTCAACGTTAGCGACATCAGCCAAAGGCGTCTCGCCAATTTTCCAGCCATACCTTTTAGTCTTTTTACGTTCAATGCTGACCATCACCG
Organism: Porticoccaceae bacterium; assembly: GCA_019090225.1. Classification (GTDB taxonomy): domain Bacteria; phylum Pseudomonadota; class Gammaproteobacteria; order Pseudomonadales; family Porticoccaceae; genus HB2-32-21. The sequence goes on along the minus strand of JAHRWI010000323.1, from coordinate 2,585 downwards.
CGCTCTTGCCCGCCAGGGCAAATTCCACGGCGGCTTTACCTACGGCATAAGCTTGCTCGACATCGGTCTTCGACGCGATGTGTCGTGCTGAGCGTTGCAGATAATCTGCTAGCGCCCAGTGATATTTATAACCTAGTTCGCTTTTCACCATGGTGGCCAGGGTGGGCGCAACGCCACCCAACTGCTTGTGGCCAAAGGCATCGGTGCTGCCAGAGTCAGCAATAAAGGTGCCGTCTTTATATTGTGCGCCTTCGGAGGCGACGATCACGCAGTAGCCATTTTTCTTAACAGTGCGTTCAACTTTCTTGAGGAACTTTTCTCGATTAAAAGCGATTTCTGGAAACAGAATAATATGGGGTGGGTCACCTGCCTCATCTGCAGCAAGACCACCAGCCGCAGCAATCCAGCCAGCGTGACGACCCATCACTTCGAGAATAAATACCTTGGTGGATGTGTCGCACATGGAGGCGACGTCGAGACTCGCTTCCTTGGTCGAGACCGCAACATATTTCGCCACCGAGCCAAAACCGGGGCAGTTGTCAGTAAAAGGTAGATCGTTATCGACAGTTTTTGGAATGTGAATGGCTTGAATGGGGTAGCCCAGTTGTTCGGATATCTGCGACACCTTGTGACAGGTGTCTGCGGAGTCGCCACCACCGTTGTAAAAAAAGTAGCCAATATCGTGGGCTTTGAATACCTCGATAAGACGTTCGTATTCGGCAGGGTCTTCGGCAAAGGTTTTCAGCTTATGGCGACAGGAGCCAAAGGCGCCGGAAGGCGTGTGTCTGAGTGTGGCGATAGTTTTTGCGGATTCTTTGCTGATATCGATCAGCTCTTCGCGAAGCGCACCGATAATGCCATTTTTGCCCGCAAACACTTTGCCAATCTTGTCTTTATGAGTCTGAGCCGTTTCAATCACGCCACAGGCACTGGCGTTAATGACTGAGGTAACGCCGCCAGACTGCGCGTAAAAGGCATTCCGTTTGACCATGATTGCTCCGTATTTATCGGGCCATTAATATCGATTTTAAAAAAGCGGGCATGATACGGCAATCACCGTCTAAATGCATGGCGGGCGAGGAGGGGCAATGGGATAATCCCCGTGTGCTTAATTTTCGGCTTGTACAAACAAGAATAGAAACACTTATACAATTGCTCGGGCTAAAAGAATAGAGAAGGAATTATTAATAGATGCATATCCACATACTAGGAATTTGCGGCACATTTATGGGCAGTCTCGCTCAGTTGGCGAAGGTCAGCGGCCACAGAGTGTCTGGCTGTGATGTCAATGTATATCCGCCCATGAGTACTCAACTTGAGCAGGCGGGCATTGAGCTCATCGAAGGTTATGACCCCGCGCAACTGGACCCGGCACCCGACCTGGTGGTGGTGGGTAACGCCCTGTCGCGAGGTAATCCCTGCGTCGAATATATGCTCAATAAAGGTCTGCGTTATACCTCAGGCCCGCAATGGCTGGGTGATCAATTTCTTAACGACAAGTGGGTGCTGGCAGTCGCGGGGACTCACGGTAAAACTACAACCGCCAGTATGCTGGCCTGGATACTTGATTACGCCGGTATGTCGCCGGGGTTTTTAATTGGTGGCGTGCCGACAAACTTTGGCGTTTCTGCGCGTCAGGGCGAAACATCCTTTTTTGTGGTCGAGGCAGACGAATACGACACCGCCTTTTTTGATAAACGCTCGAAGTTTGTTCATTACCGACCACGCACCTTGATCATGAATAATCTCGAATTTGATCATGCCGATATTTTCCCTGACCTGGCCGCCATTCAGACCCAGTTTCACCATCTGGTACGCACTGTGCCGGAACAAGGCCTGATTATTTATCCCCAGTCAGACAGCAATTTACAGGCGGTGCTCGACAGAGGCTGCTGGACCGGACTTGCCACCACCGGCGAAGATGGACAGTGGTCGGCCAATTTATTGTCTGAAGATGGCAGCGCGTTTGAGGTCTTACTGGATGGGAGCAAGGCTGGAGAAATCCGTTGGGATCAAACCGGTGCCCACAGCGTGGCGAATGCACTCGTGGCGGTTGCGGCTGCGCGGCATGTAGGCGTTACGCCAGAAATAGCCTGTCAGGCTTTAAGTGAATTTGCTGGTGTGGCACGGCGTATGGAGTGTCTGGGTGAGGTAGACGGTATTCGTGTCTACGATGATTTCGCCCATCACCCAACGGCTATCACCACCACCCTGCAGGGCCTGCGAAAAAAAGTCGGCGAGGAACAAATCATCGCGGTGATCGAACCGCGCTCTAACACCATGAAAATGGGTATTCACAAGCAGAACCTGGTGGCAGCCACAGACGACGCCGATCAGGTGTTCTGGTATCTGCCTTCCGAGCTAGACTGGTCGCTCAGCGATATGCTCGCCAATGGCAAGGTTGCAGCACAGGTGCTTGAAGATATCGATGAGCTTATTGGCTCCACGGTGCAAGCGGCAAAGCCAGGCGGGCACATTGTTATTATGAGCAACGGCGGTTTTGGTGGTTTTCATAAACGCTTGCTTAAAGCCCTGGTCGATACGCACAAAGCCCCAGTAACGAAGGTTTAAGACCAAGGGTTTAA
>JAHRWI010000322.1 GCA_019090225.1 Porticoccaceae bacterium | reverse complement strand
GATCTACACCCTAGAGTTCGTCGGCAGCGTCAGATGTGTATAAGAGACAGCCTTTAGGCTGTTGAGCATCTGTTCGGCAGCGACAGCTCCAGAATTCAGGCCAAACTCGTGGATCTGGTCGGCACGGATGTATATCACCAGGAATCGTTCTTCAGTGCGTGCGGCTTTGAGAATGGCCTGATCGATAGCAGCGATGACCCTTTTAGGTTGGGCGTCGGAGATGTTATGGGATGTTGAATTGATATCCGGTTCAGTCGTGGTTGCTGGGGCTAGCAGTTCATGGGGGATTAAAAATTGTAATGCGGGTTCGCTTTGGTAGAGCACGGCAGAAATATTAATGGTGGTTTGGATAGCCTCGGTATCTGGGGTGATACCGGATATCTCCAACGATGTTTCCTCGATAGATTGCTCAGCAGATAATGTTTTAAGGTAGGGTTTTATTGCCGCTTGTGACTTATCCCCGATGGTGTCTATGACCGGTAGCATCAGCATGTCATCGACATCTTGATAGCCGAACAAGTGGCTATAACTATTGTTAACGAAGACGAAAGTGCCTTCCTGAACAATGGCGATAGCGTCTTTACAGTTATCCATAAGACTGTCGCAGCGGGTTTCTGCCTTAAGATACAGATTCTTCCAGAAGTCTTTTTTACGGCGATGTTCGAGTTGAGTGAGGCTGCTCGCAACAGCCAATAGAAAATATTGGTCTTCATCCATGGGTACCACGTAGTCAGCGCCCATTCGTAAGCCTTCAACGTAGGGTTGCCCCTCTGAACCCGTAGTAATGACAATAGTGGCTATATCAAGATTGTTCTTTTTCAGTGCCGATACGACATCGCGGACCTCAACGGCCTCGTTTTCGAGTTCTAGTAGAGCGAGATCCCAACGTTGTTGACTAAGCAAACTATTGAGATCGGAGCTCGCGTCAATAACGGTGCTGTGAACGGTATAAGATGTATCTCTTAAGACACTGATCAGTTGGTTCGCTTGATCCACATTTCGGTGAGAGATCAACAGGTTAATTTCACCATCGGCTTGCATTAGTTCATTGTGTCCTTGTGAACATCTACGTTGGCTTTAGTGGCTTAATGGGTTGTTGCCACAGCGGCAGGTATTATAGTTGCGACTGTCGAAGTATACCTAATTGTATTTAGTGGCGTGTTTATTTACAGCCGGGATGTGATTTTGCACAAACGAGCGACAATTACAGCGGTACTTTGGATGCAGCTCCAGGTTCTTCGAGAACTAACTTTGGTACTAGATAGCCGGGTAGTCGGGCCAGTAAATGTTCTTGCAGTTGGTCTATTTTCTGGCGGCCAACAGCGAAGTGGGCTGCGCCCTGCACAGTATCGAGGACGTGAAGGTAGTATGGCAGTATCCCTGTCGCAAAGAGTTTTTCGCTGAGCGAGATCAGGGCCTCGGGATCATCGTTAATGCCTTTTAACAGCACGGCCTGGTTAAGCACATCCACCCCTGCAGCTTTAAGTTGCATAACTGCCCGGTGAGTGTCGTCGCCTAATTCGTTGGTATGATTTACATGCAGTACGACGACGGTTTTAAGTCGGGTCTCGGTCAGCCATTGTAGGCAGTCACTGTTAATACGAGCGGGGATCACCACCGGAAAACGTGTGTGCACCCTGAGTCTTTTTACATGGGCTATCGCAGCGATTTGAGTGGTCAGCCAATGCAGATGATTATCGTTAGCTGCCAGTGGATCGCCGCCGCTAAAAATCACTTCGCTGATGCTGGAGTCGGTAGCAATATAATCGAGGGCCTGTTGCCACTGTTTACGGCCTGGTTGATTGTCCTGATAAGAAAAATGTCGCCGGAAGCAATAACGGCAATGCACCGCACAGGCCGGGCTGACGATCAGCAATACGCGGCCGTAATATTTGTGGATCAGTCCAGGGGCGGGGTTGGCGCTAGCCTCTTCTAAAGGATCGGCGCTATAACCCGTTGTTTCTACCAGCTCCGCACCTTTCGGTAGCACCTGAGCCAATAAGGGATCGTTAATGTTGCCCTTCTGGATTTTCGCCAGATAGGGGCGGGGTACCATCAGTTTGAAGCCTTTGTGGGCGGTCAGGGACGAAAGCAGTGTACTGGTATCGAGTTCTAGCAAGTCGAATAACTCGCGAGGATCGCGCACAGCCCGAGAGAGCTCTTCCTGCCAGGTGCAGGCCTGCAAAGGGATAGCAGTGTGGGGTATCATAGCGGCCCTCAACATGACCCGTTAATTATAGAGGCGAGAATGGCGACATATTCTACCAATGAATTTCGATCCGGTTTGAAAGTAATGCTCGACGGTGACCCCTGCACGATACTGGAAAATGAATTCGTAAAGCCCGGCAAAGGCCAGGCCTTTAACCGGGTTCGGATGCGGAATTTGAAAACCGGACGGGTTTGGGAGAGAACCTTTAAGTCCGGCGAATCTCTTGAAGGTGCGGATGTTATGGATACCAATATGCAGTACCTCTATAACGATGGTGATTACTGGCATTTTATGGAGCCGGAAACCTTTGAGCAGCACCACGCTGATAAAGCCACGGTGGGTGATACGGCACTGTGGCTACGCGAACAGGATGACTGTGTGGTGACGCTCTACAACGGCGCCCCGCTGGCAGTTGCAGCGGCCAATCATGTGGATCTGGAGATCACTGAAACCGACCCCGGCTTAAAAGGTGATACTGCTCAGGGCGGCACTAAACCGGCGACCTTGAGTACTGGCGCCGTGGTGAAAGTACCGCTGTTTCTGAATCAGGGAGAAATAGTTCGTGTTGATACGCGCACTGGTGAATACCTGAGCCGAGCGAAAGATTAGCTTGGCTACATCCCAGGGAAATTTTCGATCTTCCGGCGGCCTTGTTCATGGATAAGTTCTTGCAGTCCATGGGTAAGACCTGGCAGCCATCAGCCACTAGAGCAACATTGCAACGGCGTGCGGCTCTGCTGGCTCAGGTGCGGGCTTTTTTTTTACCCGGAGTGTGCTCGAAGTAGACGTGCCGGTACTGGGCCTGACCGGCGCTAGCGATGTCCATATCGATTGTCCACGCCTGGCAGAACCGGGTCTCGGTTATCTGCAAAGTTCACCCGAATATTTTATGAAACGGCTTCTAGCCGCTGGCTCAAGCTCGATTTATTGCCTGGGTAAAGCCTTTCGTCTCGGTGAAGTGGGTGCGCGTCATTATCCAGAGTTCACTATGCTGGAATGGTATCGGGTAGGCTGGGATGAGCACCGCCTTATGGACGAAGTGTTTGATCTGATCGCTGAAGTCGGAGTCCTTGATCATTCTTGTGGATACCTTAAAAAAACTTATCGAGAGTTATTTCAAAGCCAAACCGGTATTGATCCTCATACCTGCGGCCTAGCCGAGCTTCGAGCCCTGGCGGGGGAAGTCGCTCAGCGTGATTTTGGTGAGGAGGATCGCTCGATCTGTCTCGATTTAATCTTCAGTTTGCGTATCGAACCATCTCTGCCAACGGGCGTGGTGTTTGTCTACGATTATCCGGCTTGTCAGGCGGCGCTGGCCAAAACCTTTTTCAATAGCAATGGCATTCACTGCGCCCGCCGCTTTGAAGTGTTTTTGGATGGCACCGAGCTGGGCAATGGCTACTATGAGCTCACCGATGCCGTGGAACTCCGAGATCGCTTTGCCGCCGATAAT
>JAHRWI010000321.1 GCA_019090225.1 Porticoccaceae bacterium | reverse complement strand
GTGGTGCCGAGAAAACAGCCGATGGCAAGCTAGTCGGATGGCAGCAGTTAGCCCCTGACACCTGGCTACCAAACTCGGTTTTTGCCGTGAAGCAAGATGTAAAATTGCTCAACGAGCATATTATTAATTACACGATTGAAAAGCCTTTAGTAGAAATCATGGCGACTAAGTCACTTAAACCCGATGATATAGACTATTTTTTACCTCACTACTCATCAAAATTTTTCCGCCAAAAAGTCTACGACGGTATGGCACGGGTAAATTTCGAAATCCCCTTCGAACGCTGGTTTACCAATATCACCACCAAAGGCAACATCGGCTCTGCCTCAATCTATATTATTCTGGATGAGTTATACCATTCGGGACGCTTACAAGCGGGCCAGACCATCCTTTGCTATGTGCCAGAAAGTGGCCGTTTCTCTACCGCCTTTATGTTGCTGACTGTGTGCGATAGTCAATCGGCGGGCGAGCAGGACAAGTAAGTGAAGCAGGACGAAGTCCCTCAGGATCAATCCGCAGCTTTTGAAGGACAAAAAAAACCACTCTACGTGATCGACGAAGATGGCGAATACACTGTCGCCCTGTCCAGTGGCTGGGAAGCAGAAGAAGTCGTCCTGGATCAGGCCATCGCCCAGTTTGAAACCTTATATGAAGATGCTCGGCGTCGCGTCGAACAAGGCTTAAGCGCGCCCCTGGAATATCACATGTATCACCAACGCATGGATATTTCCGTGCTGGCACAAAGTACCGGTTTTTTTAAGTGGCAGGTAAAGCGTCATATAAAACCGGAACCGTTTTCCAGGCTAGCCGATAATAAACTCGCTCGATACCAGGAAGCGCTGGGTTTAAGTGCCACAGAGCTACGATCTATGCCCAAAGAAGACTCATAAGCATGCCCGAAATCGATTTCGATCACCGCCAGACCGCCCACTGCGAAAGCGGGGCTATGTCGGCATTACTACGCCATAACGGCCTCGACATTTCTGAACCCATGGTCTTTGGTATTGCCAACGCCTTAACCTTTGCTTACATCCCCTTAGTCAAGATCAGCGGCATGCCCATGATCGCTTACCGTATGCCCCCGGGGCGTCTGATAAAAGGTGCCGCCTCCCGGCTCGGGATCACCATGCAATTCGAACGCTTTCGAGACAGCAAACAAGGTATGCAAGCGTTGAACGATCATCTCGATCAGGGACGCCCTGTGGGTATGCAGGCCTCTGTTTACTGGCTGCCTTATTTTCCAAAAGACATGCGCTTTCATTTTAATGCCCATAATTTAGTCGCTTATGGTTATGAAGGTGAAAACTACCTGCTCAGCGACCCCACCTTCGAGACACCTGTACAAAGCAGTTACCAGGCCCTTGAGAAAGCTCGCTTTGTTAAAGGTATGCTGGCACCCAAGGGTCTTATTTATTACCCCAAAGAGATCCCCGCGCAAAGGAATTTACCCAGAGCCATTCACAAAGCCATTAATTCAAGCGTCAATATGATGTTGCGCACACCCTTACCCGTTATTGGCGTGCGCGGCATTCGCTGTGTTGCTGGAAAGTTTCGAGCCATGGGCAATAGCCACGAAAAAAAGGAAGGCTATAACAAACTGGTGATTGGCCACATGGTTCGGATGCAGGAAGAAATTGGTACTGGCGGGGCCGGTTTTCGCTTTCTCTACGCTTCTTTCTTGCAGGAAAGTGCAGCCCTCATGGACAATAATAAACTCGATGAAATCTCGAAACAGTTTACCGATACTGGGGATGAGTGGCGTCGGTTCGCGCTGTTCTCTGCAAAAATGCTTAAGGGCCGCATTGAACTCGATTACGACAAACTTGCCGACCAACTGCTACTGGTCGCCGATATGGAAGGTGAGTGTTATCGACAATTACGCCAGGCCATCCGGCAATAGCGGTTTTTACATGCTTTTGCCTAAATAGACGGCCAGAGCTTTTAGATAGCAGCCGCAGATAAAACTACTAGCAGTACAGCTCTAAAATTAGCCCACCACCGTATAAGTTACGTGACTGCGCCCCGCATCATCACCGCACAAAGTAATGAGCGCAGCCTGTCCTTGCTTATCTATTTCTTGCCGACCTATTTTTTCCTTTATAAAGCACGATAAAATACCCGCCGTTCGCGAAGGGTAATATTTTAGTGGCGGCTCATACGCTTCAATACACAGGTTAAGCCCATTGAGGTGAGTTTCTGTAATCTTGCCCTGACAAACAGCGTCCCGATAAATATAGGTGTTTTCACGTCGCGCTTGATAATCAGTTAACCAGTCTCGTAACGCACTCTCATCACTCAAAGTCCGTACATCGACAACCCTCGCAAGGCATGACGAGTCAGACTCTCTACGAACCAGAAACCAGTGACTCCCTTCGCCAAGCTCTGTGTCCTCAGCAATACCCATACGTCGACAATGAGCAGCCTGCTCCGGGACGCCTTCATCAACCACACCAATCAATGCTTGATCGATTTGGGTGGTCTGTAAATCCAACTGAGCTAATTGCAGAGCTGCTTCGAGAGAGTTATTGCCACGGGAGACAAAAATATTTTTACCCTGCAACTTAAGGTTTCGCGCTACGTAGTAGCCTGCCGAATTGCTCAGCGTATTAATAAAATTCGCAGGTTTCGGGATTTGACCATGGACAAACATTTGTTCCTGCACCTTAATCGTATTGCATAGAGCTGCAAATCGAGAGCCAATATAAAGTCCCGTCTGGCTATCCAAAACCAGCCCTTGCGCGCAACGAGCTGAGCCTAATAAACACAGCTGAATAAAGCGATCAATCCGACGGAAGCGCTCACCGCAGATACGATTAACTTCATCCCTCAATTCTGGCAGACTCTCAGCATCATCAATAGCCGCGTAATAGTCACCTAATGAGATTACGTCTAGCATCACTCGTTTCCTATCAAATTAACTTCCATTATTTCATAAGCCCCTTACTAAACACTCGCAAGCCTACAGAATCACGCAGACATATATCACCATTTTTATAGATCCGGCCCCACTATCGCAGCTATATTTTTGGTGGCCAAATGATATATAGTTTTAGTACCGATAAAACTTACTTAGAAACTATGGAAAGTTATATGAACAAGCTATTTTTTGCAGTACTTTTTTGTCTATCGACAATAGTCAATGTTGTAAACGCTGCCGACATGATAGATCAACGAAATATCGACCGGCTGGTGAACGGAGGCGCAACGTCCATCCGCAGCGCTTCTGAAAGCCTTTACCGATCTGGATCATCGAATCGCGAAGTTTTAGATGTGGTCGCTGAAGTTTTGCTGAACGGGTATCAATCTGGCGGAGGCGCAACCCATATAGATGCGATGGCCTGGGCCGCAAAAGCTTTGGGGCAGTCTGGTGATGCACGCTACCGAAATGTACTGGAAGAGGTCCTGAACAACAGCTCTAACCGGAAACTAAAGAAGCACACCAAGAAATCACTGCAGAGTATCAATAGCGGTGACGCCGCACCCTATGCTAAAGGTTCAGTTTCACTCGAAGCCCTGCGGAATAAAACTGCCCAATCGAGCCCAAAGGCAAATACTAAAATAAAATCCAGCTCAGGGAAAAAACTGCCTATTAGTGAGATCAGAGATGGCATGAGCATGCAAGAGGTTTACGAACTAGCCGGGGAACCCAGCGCGACCTACTCTCACCAAACCGGTAAAGCATGGATTCCATTTAATTTCGGAGCCAAGGATGTTGCTCGAACCGTGGCTCTTTACAAAGGCCAGGGACGTGTCATATTTTCGCTAGTATCAGCTTATAGCGGTGTGTATCGGGTCGTCG
>JAHRWI010000320.1 GCA_019090225.1 Porticoccaceae bacterium | reverse complement strand
TGATGGAATGGAACCTCACTTTGTTTCAGCATAACGAGTTCGGCCATAGACTTGTTCCTGGCGTCTATTTCGCCCCGTTTTCCAATACTAAAATAGACGTGAGTAAATGTGATGACTGGTTGAACGAAATACTTGGCCTGATGTGCTTCATAATAATCTTCTACTACTTTTCTACCCGGCGGATCTTCAAATGAAGTTGACAGGTCCTCAGCGATAAACTCCATTTTCTGTATTAATCGATTTTTAATCAGCGCATCATTCCTGTTCAGTCCAATAGAAAGCGCCTCACGATACAGTGCTTCTTCGCGAATATATTCGTTGACTAAATGCTTTCGCTCAAGCGCGCCCATCGCTTCAAACCTTTCAACACTTGTCTCGGTGTCGAATAACTTCTCTCTGGCTTGAAAAAAACTGTGCAGTGATGGTTTATCTGCAATAATTGACCGAGGGTCGACTTCCTGCCTGGAGTTTATGGAATAGTCGAGGAGAAATAACAAAGCCCCTGCTAGCAAAAAATACAGCAGGGGCTCTTTGCTTAAGCGCCGCACCAGCTTTATATTCTCCATTTATACTTTTCAGCCCGCTAGAATTACCAAATTTACGGGGTAAACCATATCGGCGAAGAATAGGCGCGTTCCTGGGTAAGCATAGGAATATTTTCATCCATTTTTACACTAAACCGTTTGGCCTCGTAGGCAGTCCAACGTGGGGTCGGTATTTCAATCGCACGGGCATAATAAAAAGCCTTTTGTTTGGCATCGAAATCGGGATCATTCCAAACCGTCATCAGCTCAGATTCGCCGATAGTATTCGTCCAGGTGGCATTTTCGACATCGACAGTGTTACCCACGGGCGGTAACTTGCCGCTCTTATTCGCCTGTCTGTCACCGGACCAGGCTACGTCGTAAACTTTCTCATGAGTGACGCCATCATTATCAAGCCAGCCTTTGATAATTTGAATTCGATCGAGATTACCGCTCAAGGGATCCTTTCTGGCCCCGATTAAAAAGGCAGGTGCTTTGCCCTTTGGCCCGCCGATTAGATCTCCACCCATCGGCACGCCCTTCGAATATCCCACGTTGCCCAGCTCTCTGACCAGGGCATCATCTGCTTCAAAATCCCAACCACCAAAAAACCTTAGCCTTATCCGGGGTCCGGTCGTAGCGTAGATCTCTTTACGTTTCATGGCATCGAAAATTGCTTCACGGGTATTTTCAATTGCCCAAACGGCAGAGTAGCCGGAAGAAACCTGATACCAGCCTGGCCAAATCATCTTTCCGAGCCGAGCAACATCCGTCTTCCAACGATCGGGATTAGGCTCAGATTCAGCGTGTTTACCGTAATAATTATTTTCCTCAGCCGTCGCCAGACCAGTATGGCTATCAGTGGCGCCCTGCAAACCGAATTTATAGGGATTAACTCCCAGTTTCGCTTCATGTTTCAGGCCATTTTTAAGGGCCTCACGAGCATATTCATATTGAAACATGGAAGTTTCTTTTGGCGTTTGCCCCATATTGCCATTATCCCAGCTTTCATAATCTGCGAACTCATCGGTGGGGGAAAGAAACGGGTGGGCCTCTCCATCGCCCTTTATTTGTGTCACCTCGTACAGCGGTTCCCAGCGTATGCGTGTTTTCGCATAATCTGCGGTAATTGGCAGATCCGTCGCTGGATTGATATCAGGAAACATAATGCCATTACTCACATTGGCGTTATGCGCGATAGCCATTACCTGACCGCCGGTCTTTTTTTCGTAAGCGGCAAGCCATTTCCACAGATCTTCCGGGTTAAAGCTTTCGGCAACAGTAAAAGGTAGCAGCTGGTTGGCCTTATCAGCCCCGTCGCGAAAAATGACGTTACGATGTAAATTATTGCCATTCGGCGTAGAGGTCCACTCATAACCAATTATTGCGCTAAATTTTCCGGGTTCATTTGCATTTTCCGCCGCGGCGGTAGATTGCTGCCAGATATTTCTTAAAAACTTTTCCTCCATTAAGACTTCGGGGGTTTTACCACCGATAAAAGTTAATGCAGCTTCGACCACAGCATCAGTGCCTTCCTGTCCACCTTTATTTATTTTGTCGTGCCATCTCTTTAGTTCAGGATAAGCCATCAGATCCGGATTACCCGCAATAATCTCGTTCATCCCACCCATGGCATCGGAGTGATCAGTCACCACAAGCCAGTCCAGAGGTCTGGATAATTTAACTGGTATTCCGCCGGAAGACGTAACCTCCTCTCCCCTGGCAAACCTAAATGCATCGGCTGGGGTGAGGATAACTTTCCAGCCTCTGGCGTCTAGCGACATAGTGGTGTGCACGTGAGTATCACCCCATAAGGGTTCCTGCGGAAAATTCCTCTCAGCGTAGGGTGAATAGGTCTGTGTTTTATACGGCTTGAGAGGATCTTTTTTGCTCTGTCCCGATACGTAACTTAAATCGGCCGCATAGCTGGCTCCAGCAAAGAATCCAAACAATGTTGACAGTAGCAGCAACTGGGGGATTTTAATCATCTACGGTGGTCTCGTTTTGTTAAATTTATTATTGCTTATGGGTAGGCATCAACGCTTTGGGAGAGTGGACACCAAATAGAGCAACCACTGTACAGCTACTCGTAGAAGCGCCTCACTTTGCGGAATTCTGTTCGCCATTGCCAATTACGCCTTGTTCGCAAAAAGACTAGCCAGGTGTTTATTATTTGTCTAATGCAATATTAGTATTACTTTGATACGGTTTATGCATGATAGAATCAAAACTGCTTCGCAACGCATTAACCCTCGCTGAGAAAAAAAATTTCGCGCGAGCGGCCAAGGCTCTCCACATAAGCCAGCCGACATTGACCAGGAGTATTCAATTACTGGAATCCCGAGTTGGCGAACAATTATTTGATCGCCTGACGAGTGGTGTAGTAGCCACACAAGCGGGTGAAATTGTTTTAAAACACGCGCGAATAATTCTGGATTCGACGGCAGCAATGCAGGAAGAAGTCGACCGGCACCAGGGAATTTTTCAGGGCCTTTTGCATGTCGCGAGTGGACCCTACGTCGCTAGCTCCCTACTCGCGCCTGCAATAGCTCAGTTTATTAACAAACACCCTTATATAGAAATTGATACTGTCGTAGACGAGTGGAGCCAGCTCCCCTCTAGAATGCTTAGAGAAGGCTTTGATTTCGCGCTGGGTGAAGTCAGCGAGATTGAAGAACCGAATAACTTTGATTGCCTTGAATTAAACCCACATCCGGTCTTTTTATTCTGTAGGAAAGGACATCCATTGCTTGGCCAGGGCGATCAATCGATACTTAAAGCCCTGCCAAACTTCCCACTGGTATCACCAACCATACCTAAACGATCTTCTCTGCTAATTGATAAGTTATTTTCTACTGACAGGGGAGACGAGCCTGCGGAAACACAATGTGCAAATATCACCATCGGCGATCAGGCAATGATTAAAGCACTGATAATGCAAACCGACGGCATCGGTATTGGTAGTTACGGCACTTTAGCCACAGAATTAAACGCTGGCCTTTTTAGTGTCATTCCCATACGTTTTCGAGAATTGGCCACGCAATACGGCATAGTAAGAAGAAAGGGACTTTCCCCATCACCGGCAGCACTCGCTTTAATCGATTTACTGGTACAGATCGATAACGAGCAGTGCATTTCCGAACAAGGGTTAATAGACTCCCTTGGTAAACCCAAAACGTTAAAAACTCAGGGTTTCTGACTTTTTTCTTTTTAAACAATGCGCGAATCGGTTTTACCCCAGTACCGATCCTTAATCAGTCGCTTATACAACTTACCGGTCGGCAGACGCGGTAACTCTTCCATAAAATCGACACTTCTCGGGCACTTGTAATGAGCAATATGCTCCCTTGCGTAGGCCAAAATCTCTGCGACAAGATCGTCATCTTCGATGACCCCCTTGGCTGTTTGCACTATGGCTTTCACTTCCTCGCCCATTTCCTCGTTGGGCACACCGATCACGGCTACGTCGGCAATCTTATCGTGCATCACCAGGGCATCTTCGATTTCCTGGGGATAGATATTTACCCCACCGGAAATAATCATAAAGGTGGCGCGGTCAGTAAGGTATAAAAAGCCGTCCTCATCGACATAACCGACGTCGCCCAGCGCGCTCCAGTTGTTGTGCTCTGGATGCTGAGAGTCTTTAGTTTTACCTTCGTCGTTGTGATATTTAAACGACATTTTTGGTAGCTCAAAATAAACCAGACCTGCCTCGCCAGTGGGCAGCTCCTTGCCATCGTCATCACAGATATGCAGGATGCCCAGTATTGGTTTACCCACGGTACCCGGATGGGCCAGCCATTCTTCAGGCCGACAGTGGGTTAAGCCATTCAGCTCAGTACCACCGTAATATTCGTAAATAATCGGTCCCCACCAATCGAACATCTGTCGCTTGATCCCCTCGGGGCAAGGTGCCGCAGCGTGAACCGCCACTTTGTGGGAGGATAAATCGTATTTAGTCCGGAGCTCGACAGGCATTTTTAATATGCGGGTAAACATGGTCGGCACCCATTGGCTATGGGTTACCTTATATTTTTCGATAGCGGCCAGCGCTCCTTCTTCGTTGAACTTAGGCATCATCACCACTGTGCCGCCCAATGCCTGAATTCCTGTACAGAAGGACAGTGGCGCGGAGTGATACAACGGCGCTGGCGATAAATAAACCGACTCTTCGGTAACCGCCCATAGGGCTTTTTGCATTCCGCCCACGGCACCAGCGTTGTCGCTAATCTTGTGCTTCGACATGGGCCGAACAATACCTTTGGGTCGCCCAGTGGTGCCTGAGCTATAGAGCATAAACTGACCCATCGGTTCATCAACCAGTGCTTCGGCAGGATATTGAGCGATAGCATCTTCGTAGGCTTGATAGCCATCAACCACGCCATCGACCATCAACCAGGTGTGGCAGTTCGGTGCAAATTGATGCAGATTGCCAGCCACCTCGGACATGGTCTGAGACGACACAATCACCTCAGCTCCGCAATTATCGAGAATGTAGCCAGCTTCTTCGTCGGTGAGATACTGATTGATGGTCGTTAAATACAAGCCTGAACGCATCGCCGCCCAGATCACCTCAAAGTAGCGCAGGTTGTTTTCCATAAAGATCGCCACGTGGTCGCTTGGGCGTAGACCCTTACCCCACATCAACTGAGACAGCTGATTGGAGCGATCATTTAATTCTTTATAAGTCGTGCTGGCGCCGGTGACAGAGTGAATCACTGCCGCTTTATCTGGAAACTCCTGAGCCCATTTACCTGGATACATACTTATGCTCCCATTGTCCTGTTTATATTTTTATCATGCTGGCTTTAAGTTCCTTTCGGCAAGACAAGCCAAATAAATTGCTGCTACCCGATGATATAAAATCATGAGGCGATCCGACCACAAAATGATATCCGCCTGCAAACTAAGAGCATCAGTCTAAATCAACAACAGTCTGTAAAAACAGCATCATGAAAATCTTATCTCATAACCTGTCGCATAAAGTAGACAGTTCAAGAATCACTTCTCGCAACAAAATCACAGCTCATAGGCAACTCGGTCAAACCGCGAAAGCTCAGACTATCAAACCACTGTGGTTCGCCGCCGAGCATTTTCGGGTTCAGCATACGCTGAGCAAAAATGGGGAAGGCAATGCGCCCCTCCAGTCTCGCCAGCGGCGCGCCAATACAAAAATGTATGCCATGACCAAAGGCAAACTGACCTAAAGCTGTACCGCTATTCGCCACCCGGCGGATGTCAAAGCGCTGGGGATCATCAAATATTTCAGGATCGCGATTTGCCGCATTAATCATGGCAAATACCCGCTGACCTTTTTTAACAACATGGCCACCGACCTCTATGTCCTGACTAGCGACACGGGTCACCGCCGCGTTTGGGCCGTCATAACGCAGCACCTCTTCGCTTGCCTGCTCGCCCAGCTCGGGATGCTCACCCAGGTCCTGCCACTGGTCCAGATGCTTCATAAAATAATACATCCCGGTACCCAGCATATTGCCAGTGGTTTCATGACCAGCAAATAACAGCAATATGCAGGTGGCTATTAGCTCCTGCTCATCCAGGACTTTGCCATTTTCCTCAGCGCGAATTAGTTCGGTAATCAGATCTGCTCTCGGTTTAATGCGCCGCTCAGCAATCAAATCGCGAAAGGCATCGCTCATGCGTATCACTGCAGCTTCAGCTCGCTCATATTTGTCCGGCGTGACCCGCGAGCTGCCCACAAAAAGCCCCAGATCATCGGACCAGGTTTTAAAATTCTCGATTTCTGAACGCGGCGCACCGAGCATTTCCATAATGACAGCAGCGGGAATACGGTAGGCGATATCCCGAACAAAATCGATCTGCGAGCGCTGGGCTACGCCATCAATCAAATCATGAACGATCTCGGCGATATTCGGCGCCATATCATTCACCGCCCGCGAGGTAAAACTTCGGTTAAGCAAACCACGTAGACGCGTATGGTCCGGTGGGTCCAGGAACACCGCCCACAGGCCCACGGAAGATTCGAGGTTTTTCAGGCGGGCTCGCTGCTCCTCGCCCAGAGATTCAAAGAACGGCTTCATCCGCTCAGAAGAAAAACGCTTGTCGAGCAATATCGTCTTACAGTCTTCAAAGCGCGTCACCACCCAGCCCCGCGCCTTGTCGCTCCAGTGAATCGGGGCCTCCCGTTGCAATCGTTCGAACAGAGGGAAAGGATTATCGATGGTCTCGCGAACGGTGGGATCAAATTGCAGGTCACTGGCCGACATAAGTATTCTTCTCTTTAAGATGAGATCTAAAACAGCATTCAGGCGTGGAATGCTGGTGGACTCACACGCTGATTTAAAAGAATTTCTGAGTGTTGTTATGTAACAGGCGGGCAAAGCTTAACTCATGATTATCCGGGTCCCGAATATGGAAATAGCGCTCCCCCCAACTGGCATCAGCCGGTTTCGTCTCGGTGGCGTAACCCGCTGCGATAATTTGTTCATACAGGGCATCGACGTCATCCACATAAAAAATCACCCGGCCCCAGAAGTCTCGGCGCTCGCGATCATTAACCACTAAGTTTACATGGCAGGTGCCCGCATGAAGACTGGTAAAACTGGACAGCTCACCGCCAAAGCGAACCTTCATACCCAGCGCTTTATAAAACACGACGCTGGTGGACATATCAGCCGTTACCAGTGTGATGGCGTTGATGCTTTCTATGTGCGATGTAATTATTTTCCTGTCACTTTCCATGGCCTCGATACCCGACCCAGTTTTTCAATGATCCACACCCGGGGAGCCTGCCCCAGCTCTGGGTCGGCGTCAATAATTGGCTTACATAAATTAGATAGTTTTTCTTCTATATCTACTAGCTACTATCTAAACGAATAATTTGCGCTGACCAGGCAGCAATGCTTAAGTAGCGAATATTCCTTTCCCCTGTCCAGAGGTCGATAAATGCGCAAAATATTAGTCACTGGCGCGCTGGGCCAGATCGGTTGCGAACTGGTACCGGCGTTACGCCAGCACTTTGGTGCAGATCAGGTCATCGCGTCGGATATCCGCATGGCACATTCGTCCAGGACTAGCTCAAACACCGGGGCACCATCGGCGGACGGCGATTACGAATATCTCGACTGCACCCAGACCCAGCACTTGCAGGACATCGTCCGCCTCCACGATGTGGGAACCATATATCATCTTGCTGCCCTGCTGTCAGCAGTGGCTGAAGAGAAGCCCCAATTCGCCTGGAGCCTGAATATGGGCGGTCTTTACAATGTACTGGAAGCGGCGCGGCGAAACGGCTGTGCGGTGTTCTTCCCCAGTTCCATCGGCGCATTCGGCCCCACCACGCCGCGCGACCATACGCCGCAGGTGACCATCCAGCGCCCTACGACGATGTATGGCGTCGCCAAAGTTTCCGGCGAATTAATGAGTGACTATTATGCGCTACGTTTTGGTGTCGATAGCCGGGGCCTGCGGCTACCGGGCCTGATTTCCAATACCGCCCCGCCGGGTGGTGGCACCACCGATTATGCGGTGGATATTTTCTACCAAGCGGTTCGCTATCGGCACTATGCCTGCTTTCTGCGCCCCGATACCCGTCTCGACATGATGTATATGCCTGATGCGATCCGCGCCATGATGGAGTTGATGCAGGCCGAGCCCTCCGGGCTACACCATCGCAACGCTTATAACGTGACGGCAATGAGCATCGCGCCGGAGGAACTAGCGGGTCAGATCAGAAAACATATCCCGGAGTTCATTATCGACTATGAGGTCGATCCGGTACGCCAGGCGATTGCGGATTCCTGGCCGCGTTCAGTTGACGACCAGGCAGCTCACGCTGACTGGAACTGGGCCCCCAAATACGACCTGGAAACTATGACCGAAGATATGATTACTAAGGTTCGTCAGAAACTGAACAAGGAGAACCTTCATGCCCCATGACAGGCTTGAAAAAATACTGACGACCTCAATCGACGCAAAGCGTAGCGCCGGAACACTAAAGGGGCAGGAACAAATAATCAGCGGGGTTATTCCCCCACAGGGTGGCAAAGGCCCCCGCTTCCTACTGGCGGATCATAGCGACAAACAGTTTCTGCGCATGAACTCCAATAGCTACCTCGGCATGTCCTTTCGCGACGAGATTATCACCGCAGAAGAGATGGCGGTGCGGGAATTCGGCACTGGGCCTGGAGCTGTGCGTTTTATCAGCGGCACCTGGTCACCACATATCGCACTTGAACAACGGCTGGCGGATTTTCATGGACGCCCAGCCGCGATGATATTCAGCTCTGCCTACGCCACGATGATGGGTCTTCTGCCGGCCCTCATCTCCGACCAAACTGTGTTGATCAGCGACGAGCTAAACCACAGTTGCATCATTAATGCCACAGCGCTGGCCCGACCTGCCGAGAAGCGAGTCTACCGCCATTTTGATCTAGACGATCTCGAAGCACAACTAAAGGCTGCCAGTGCCAATTGCCAGCGCGCTATCATCGTCACCGATGGCATTTTCAGCATGCGTGGCGATCATGCGCCGCTAAGTGAGATCAAACGCTTAGCGGAAAAATACGATGATGCATACGCCGAAAATATACTGGTCGTGGTCGACGACTCCCACGGCGTCGGCGCATTTGGCGCGACGGGCCGAGGCACAGAAGAATATTGCGGTGACGTCCAGGCCGACATTCTGGTCGGGACCCTGGGCAAAGCCTTCGGTGTTAATGGCGGTTACCTAGTCGCCAGTACTGCTATCGTTGAGTATTTACGCGAAACCTCGCCATTTTATATTTATTCCAACCCGATAACTCCCGGCGAAGCGGCGGCTGCGCTTAAGGCAGTAGAAATGCTGGACAGTCCGCGCGGTGGTGCTTTACTCACCCATTTGCGGACCACGACAACGCGCTTTGAAAAGGGGCTGCTGGATCTGGGCCTGGAAACAATTGTTGGCGAGCATCCGGTGGTGCCGTTGATGATT
Organism: Porticoccaceae bacterium; assembly: GCA_019090225.1. Lineage (GTDB taxonomy): Bacteria > Pseudomonadota > Gammaproteobacteria > Pseudomonadales > Porticoccaceae > HB2-32-21. Next base: position 7,038 of record JAHRWI010000320.1, on the reverse strand, counting down.
CGCGATACGAAGCGGACTTCGGCACTGGTCGAGCACCTGCTTGAACGGGGCGTGCTGGCCACGGGTTTGAATTATCCTGTGGTGCCAAAGGGGGATGAAGAAATCCGCTTTCAGATATCTGCCGACCACAGTCCTGATGACATTGACGAAGCGCTGGAGGCTCTACGCCTGTTCAGCTTGTAAAGTCAGGTATTGGCCTCGGTCAATCGATACAACCCAGCTCGCAGAAATATTTACAACTCGCTCCCGCAACTTGCCAGCACGTCCATACTTGCGATTAGTTCGGCGGCCTGATCATATCTCTGACTATGCACTAAGGTCGTTACACCCACCGCTTTACAAGCGCCACAAAGATCGCGGCATTGAGCCTCATCATCTGTCGACAAATCGGTAATCGCGACAACTTCAGGTTCCTCTTTACCTGCCTCACTTGCAGCCTGTCGATATTGTTCAACCCAGGGTTTAAGTTGCTCCGGTGATAAACGCATCGGCAACCAGCCATCGCCAAATTTTGCCGCTCGCTCAATGGCGTGGGGCGGAGCACCACCGACTAGAATCGGTGGTCTGGAAGGCCGAGGTCGAAACAGAAATTCCTGATCATTGAGTTGCACTACGTCGTTATCAAAAGCGCTATGGAGGAACTCCAGCACGGTTTCAGGATCACTCACCCGTTTGCGCATATTCAAACCCAGGGCTTTAAATTCGCTACGCATCCACCCGATACCTACACCGGTAAGAGTCGCCCCTCGGATAGCTCTTGCAATGTGGCAAGTAGCTTGGCAGTCACCAGTGGTGACCGATACGGCAAGATCAGGGCACCAGTACCCAGTTTGATACGTTCTGTTTTTGCTGCCAGATAGGAGAGCGTTATCAGCGGGTCGAGATAACGACCATCCGAACCCTCTGCATCATCCGGCGGAATAGCGATATGTTCAGCAAGCCAGATCGAATCCAGGCCACGCTGTTCAGCGTACAAAGCGCATTCACTAATAATTTGCCGCGTGGACGGCGGTCCCATGGTGCGAATACTGACGCCAACTTTCATTGGATAAGCACCTTAAACTGTCCTAATGAATATACTTTCTTAATGGCTAAGAAGTGGCCTGCTTAATCTGGACACTGTATTAGAATCATAAAATGGCATAAGCAGATAAGACTTACAACAAAGCCGAAAAAAAGTGAACCAACACGGAAGCGTGCAAAGATGTGGCCAGCTGAGGCCTGGAATATCCCTTTCTGTTTAAGCACACAATCCAGAGTACTTAGTGCACAGCTATGATAAAACGGGATGAAATAGGATGAAATGGATAGTACAGATCACCCTGAAGGGGCTACGGATATTGTGGTAGCGCGGTATCAAGTTCTCAAGAATAATAAACTATCTTTGCAAAAGATCTGAGCGTGCCTATTCAGCTCTCTTCTCAGCTCTCTTCGCTTTCGAGCACAGCAAATATTATTTTCTATTCCAAACCGGGGGACGCTTTTCAAGAAAGGCATTTAGACCTTCTTCCTTGTCGGCAGTACTGCAAAGTGCGCTCTGGGCAAATTTTTCGAGGGCCAGGCCCGCGGCACTGCTACCTTCCATACCGTAATTCACCATCGCTTTCATAAATTGCGGCACCAGCGGCGCAAAGGACGAAATATGCTCAGCCATACGCGTCAGTTCCGGTAATAATTCTTCGCGTTCAACAAGACGAGTGACCAAACCAATATGTAAGGCTCGGTCGGCGTCGATAGGTTCACCCATAATCAACATCTCAAGAGCCCAGGCACGACCGACCAGGCGAGGCAGACGCTGGGTGGCACCGCCACCGGGAATAATACCAAGCTTACCTTCCGGCGTGGCAAAGCGGGCATTGAGGCTGGCCAGGCGTAGATCACAGCCCAGGGCGACCTCAAGACCACCACCAAAACAAATGCCATTAATGGCTGCAATACTGACCTTATTACCACGTTCAAGTTTTTCAGCAAGACCCTGGACAATAGGCTCCAGCGCCTTTTTTAGGTCGCGATCTTTAACTTCGGCCAGGTCGGAGCCAGCAGCAAAAGCGTTATCACCCGCACCGGTAATGCCAATAACTCGAACCTGGTCATCGGCCTCGGCTTCATCGACAGCAAGATGTAATTCACGGAGCATAGCCAAGGAAACAGCGTTGTGCTTCTCTGGTCGATTCATAGTGATCAGACCCAGCGAGTTGACAACCTCATATTGAATAAATTGATAAGCCATCGTTTGCCCTTAACTAAACCCTTGTGATTTATAAAACCCTATCGCCTATAAGCTGCTGCCAAAAGAAGCCTCGCTTGCCTATTAGGCCTAGCAATTGAGGGCCATCTAGACCCAGCAATTGAGGGTAACTGACTCTGCAATATCCATTCCCCGTTTTCCCCGTGCGCAGCGTGCTAACGACTGCCATAGAAGAATTCAGCCAGGTCTTTTGGCATGCAATTGGAGGTTGGGCATATCCAACGGGGTTGTAAAATCGAATAACTGTACGCAGATTTGCCACTGTACGGCGAGCGCGGGATTATAAACGCTCTTTTTCCAGAATCACACCGCAAATCAAAAACAAGGCTTGTGCTTGAATTTCATTAAACTGGCGGACAATAAGTTCTGGAACAGAGATCTCAAAACAAGGGTTTTATCTGGTGATCACCGTCTCATTTAGCTGGTGATCCGGCCCCCGACCATGACTTGGTTCGCATTAGGGGTAAACCTGGCGTTTCACAACGACAAGCGCCGGATATCGCCCAGTAACACCACCAGCTCGGTCATAAAACGGCCGGCATCGCCACCGTTAACCGCTCGGTGATCATAGGACAACGACAGCGGCAGCATATTGCGAGGCAGGAACTCGCTACCATTCCAGGCAGGTTGAATTTGCGCTTTCGAGACGCCGAGAATAGCAACCTGTGGGGTATTAATAATCGGTGTAAAGCCCTTACCACCGATGGCTCCGAGACTCGACACAGTAAAACATCCACCCTGCATTTCGTTAGCAGTGAGCTTGCCATCACGGGCTTTGGCGGCAAGCACTGCAATTTCCTCAGCCAGTTGCCATAGACCTTTTTTATCGACATCGCGCACCACAGGTACGATCAGGCCACGGGGCGTATCCACGGCCATACCAATATGCATATAGTGTTTTTGAATATAGTGCTCACCATCGCTGTGTAGGGAACAGTTTAATACCGGGTTGTTAGCCAGAGCCACAGCGCAGGCTTTGAGGATAATAGGCACTGGCGTGAGCTTTGTACCGCGTACTTCACCTTCGGCCTTGAGAGATTTCCGAAAGGCTTCAAGCTCGGTAATATCGGCATCGTCAAACTGGGTGACATGGGGTGCGTTCAGCCAACTGCGACGCATATTGGTCGCGGTCAACCTGGCAATTTTGCTCATCTTGACGGTTTCGATTTCACCAAACTCGCTGAAATCGATATCGGGAACCGGGGGAATACCCATACCGCCAGCACTTGAAACGCTGCCACCCGAACTCACTCGACCTTTGACCAGGCTCTTCACATAGCCTTGAACATCTTCTTTTAGCAGGCGACCACGGGGGCCGCTACCATTAATATCTGTTAAGGCGACACCGAGTTCCCGGGCCAGCTGCCTTACCGCTGGACCAGCGTAAACGTCTCCTGGAACACTGGCATCATCACTCTGCGGACTCTGTACGGACAAATTATCACGGGATTTTTGTGTAACAAGGTTTACAGCAGGCGCTGTTGGAGTTTCAGGAATCGCTGCTGCCTTAGTGTCTGCAGACGGCGACTCTACTTCTGCTTGATCAGAAACGGCGGCAATGGCGGGGACTTCTAAACCAGAGTCATCCTTAGCTCCCGGTTCATCGTTAGTTTCAGATTCAATTGCGGTTTGCGATTGATCTTGAACCGAGGCATCTGCCTCTGAAACTTCCATCTCAACCAGAGGGTCGCCTTCCTTCTCTATCTTGTCTTCTTCCTTGACGAACAGTTTGAGAATCATGCCCGCTTTAGGGGCTGGAATTTCCATCATGGCCTTGTCGGACTCCAGTACCACCAGAGTCTGATCCACTTCAACGGTATCACCGACTGCGACAGAGACTTCGATAACTTCGACTTCCTCAGCGCCACCCAGGTCGGGAACGCCAATAATCTCACTGCTCACAGTTCACTCCTCGCAAAGTTTTTGAATAACGGGAAATTTTAGAATAACGGGAAGTCTGTTCAAAACACCGACCCACCAAAAAGCGACTATTCATCACAGCAGCACCGGGTCAGTTTTATTGACATCAATACCGAGTGTTTTAATCGCGCCGCTTAGCACTTGAGCTTGCACTTTGCCCTGCTTATATAAAGCGTATAAGGCTGAATACGTAATGTAGCGGTGATCCACTTCAAAAAAATCGCGCAATTTACTGCGTGTGTCGCTGCGCCCAAAACCATCGGTTCCCAGAGTATAAAAATCTCCGGGAATAAAAGCCCTCAACTGTTCGGTATAGGCCTTCATATAATCCGTAGCAGCGATCACCGGACCATCAATCGCCCCACCTCCTTTAGTCAATTGCTGGGTAATATAGGGGACTTTGGCTTCCTCTTCTGGGTGTAAGGCACTCCACCGCGTGCAACTCTGCCCCTCACGGGTTAATTGATTGGCACTGGTCAGACTCCAGATATCAGCATGTACCCCATAATCTTTTTTAAGCATCTCTGCTGCTGCTCGCACTTCATTGAGGATGGTTCCAGAGCCCATCAACTGAACTTTGAGTTTTGGTTTTTTTGCACTGGCTTTTGCCAATAGATAAATGCCTTTAATAATGCCCTCTTCGGCACCCGCCGGCATCTCTGGATGCCCGTAATTCTCATTCATGGTGGTGATGTAGTAGAAACAGTTTTCCTGCTCCTGATACATCCTTCTTAGGCCATCCTGAATAATTACCACCAATTCAAACTCATAAGCGGGGTCATAACTATGGCAATTGGGGATGGTGTTAGCCAACAAATGGCTGTGGCCGTCCTGATGCTGCAAACCTTCGCCATTGAGGGTCGTGCGCCCGGCCGTAGCGCCAATCAAAAAACCTCGCGCCTGAATATCCCCTGCTGCCCAGGCCAGATCACCAATCCGCTGAAAACCGAACATGGAATAGAACACATAAAACGGCACCATGGGACAATCGTAGTTGCTGTAGGCAGAGGCCAGCGCAATCCAGGCCGACATAGCCCCGGCTTCACATAAGCCCTCCTCCAATATCTGGCCCTTTTTATCCTCTTTGTAGTAAAGAATCTGATCCGCATCGTGGGGCACGTAGCGCTGTCCCGCAGAGGAATAAATACCCAATTGCCGGAACATGCCTTCCATACCGAAGGTTCGGGCCTCATCGGGAATAATCGGCACCACTCGCTCACCCATTTTTTTGTCTTTAACCAGGGTTGATAGCATGCGCACAAAGGCCATAGTGGTAGAAATAGATCGCTTGCCGCTACCCTTTAATTGCTTCTCGAAGACTTTAAGATCAGGGGTTTCCAGCAGCTTCGCTACGGATTGACGAGATGGCAGCGGCCCACCCAGGGATTCTCGCTGCTTGCGCATATAGGTGATTTCGGGGCTGTCTTCCGGCGGCCGATAGTAAGGTGCTTCAGCCAGTTGATCATCGGCAATAGGCAGGCCAAATCGATCACGGAAGTTCTTCAGACTCTCTATATCGAGCTTTTTGATGGAATGGGTGTCATTGGCCGCCTCACCCGATTCACCCAGACCGTAACCTTTGACGGTCATGGCCAGCACGACGGTGGGTTTACCGTTATTTTTCATCGCCTCGGCATAGGCGGCATAAACCTTATAGGGATCGTGGCCACCGCGATTCAACCACATGATGTCGTTATCGCTGAGGTCCTCGACCAAGGCTAATGCTTCGGGATGCTTGCCAAAGAAATGCTCGCGGGTGTAAGCCCCGCCGTTAAATTTAAAGTTCTGTAATTCGCCATCGCAGACCTCGTCCATAAGCCCCTGCAAAACGCCATTGGTGTCTTTCTCAAGTAGGGAATCCCAATGTCGCCCCCAGACCACCTTGATAACATTCCAGCCAGCACCACGGAAAACACCTTCCAATTCCTGAATAATTTTACCGTTGCCCCGCACCGGGCCATCGAGACGTTGCAGGTTGCAGTTGACCACAAAGGTCAAATTCTCCAGCTGTTCTCGACCGGCCAGCGATATAGCACCGAGGGTCTCAGGCTCATCACATTCGCCGTCACCAACAAAGGCCCAGACCTGACGATCACCCCGGGCTGTTAAACCCCGGGCTGAGAGATAACGCATAATATGCGCCTGATAAATGGCCTGAATCGGTCCCAGGCCCATCGATACGGTAGGGAATTGCCAGTAATTGGGCATTAACCAGGGATGGGGGTAAGACGACAAGCCTTCGCCATCAACTTCCCGGCGAAAATTATCGAGCTGCTTTTCTGATAAGCGACCTTCCAGATAAGACCGGGCGTAAATGCCTGGCGAGCTATGGCCCTGAAAATAAATCAGATCACCCAGATGGGCTTCGGATCGAGCCCGAAAGAAGTAGTTAAATCCGACATCGTAGAGTGTCGCGGCCGATGAGAATGTCGCGATATGACCACCCAGACCCTCATCGTTTTTGTTGGCACGCATGACCATGGCCAGGGCGTTCCAACGAATCAGGGAGCGGATACGGCGTTCCATAAATAAATCGCCGGGCATACGTTTTTCGCGGGTCACAGGAATGGTATTACGAAACGGGGTGGTCATGGCGCGGGGCAGGGGCAGATCAAACTGATCAGCGCGATCTACCAATTGTTTCAGCAGGTAAGCGGCTCGCTCTTCGCCTTGATGCTTAATGACCGCATCGAGGGATTCGAGCCATTCCTGGGTTTCCTGGGGGTCTTGATCGGGCATGTTTAACTCATTGCTTGAGAATAATGGGGATGTCTTTATTCCATGCTCGCGTGCCGCCTAAAACTATAAGCACAACAAAGGATGCAGACCGATAATTATGCCAATATAATATCTGTCTCTTATACACATCT
>JAHRWI010000319.1 GCA_019090225.1 Porticoccaceae bacterium | reverse complement strand
GCCGGAAATGTGGTGAGTAATACTTACACCATCAACTTTTCCTACGGCAGCGGGATTGCTGTCGAGGGGGCTGGTTTTTTGTTGAACAATGAGATGGATGATTTTTCAGCGAAGCCGGGCGAACCCAATGCCTACGGTTTAATCGGCGGTAAAGCTAATGCCATTGAGCCAGCAAAACGGCCTTTGTCTTCGATGACGCCAGTGATTGTGTTTAAAGATGGCAAACCTGTGTTTACCACGGGCAGCCCCGGTGGTAGCACCATTATTACGACGGTGCTGCAGACCCTGCTAAATATTATCGATTTTGATATGAATATCGCTGAGGCAGCAGCGGCGCCCCGCGTACACCATCAATGGTTGCCCGATAAAGTATTTATGGAGCGGGGCATCAGCCCTGATACGCTGACTTTACTGGAACAAAAAGGCCATGTCTTGCAAGCCTCGCCCCGAGTTATTGGGCGCACTCAGACGATCAGCAGTGACGGTAAAAATACCTATGGTGCCAACGATTACCGTTGGCCAGGTGGTGCAGCGGTCGCTCAGCCAGCACCGTAATCAGAGATAGGGCCGACAATCACAGGTAAATATCGAAAGAGAGCCTAGCCAGCAATATCAAGAATTCGGTTTAATTCAGAGAGACCTATATAGCCAATACCACCAGCGTAATTCATCATAGCATCGAGGTGGGTTTTTCTGCTGTGCGCCACTCGAATGCTGGTAGCAGCTGCGATAACTGAAATTTTATAAAACGAAAACACCTGGTAATAAAATAATTTTTTCGGATCAACTTTGTTGCCACTGAGCTGCTCGTATTTTTCAAGAAACTGTGTTGTTGGCATTAAGCTGCTGGCCAGCAAGTCACCGTTTTCGTCGGGTCCACCAAAAATAGTCAGGCTTGCCCAGGCGAGATCATCATGGTAATCGCCGAGGTAGGCGAGCTCCCAGTCAAAAATAGCGTTGATCTTCAGGTCATCGGAATACATGAAATTGCCGCTGCGATAATCGCCGTGAACCAGCATCGGGTTTTCAACAATCGGCATATTCTCTTTCAGCCACAAGGCACCTCGCTCCATTACCGGATGGGCGCAGAGGGTGTCTTCATTCCAGGCTCGTTCCCATAACCCGAATGAGGTAAGAATGGCAGCAGTGGAGTTAGGTGTTGGCACATCGAGGGTGGATAAATCCTTTTTGCGCCAGTCAATAGCATGAATGTCGGCGAGAATTTGGACGAACTGTTCGCTGAGGGCACCACGCAGTTGAGGGTTAAAATACATACCCACGCCACTCATTTTATCCTCGGCTTCTGGCTGCGGGGGCTGGACAGTGCCTTCAAGAAAGTCGGCAATTAAAGCGGGTTGTCCCAGTTGCTCACCTTCAGGATCGATCCACAGGACTTCTGGCACGGGGACTTCCCCCCAGGCAGCTTTAAGTACCTGACATTCTCGTAGACGATGGGTTTCAACAATGGATTCTTTGGGATCCATGCGGACCATCAGTTTTCGAGTTTCTTTTTGTCCTGACGGCGCTTGCCAAACCATGTTGAAAGTAAATTGTTCTTTGGACGCGCCGCCGGAAAGCCGTTGTAGATCGAGCACTTCAATGTCGCTCTGCCGGGTTTGTTTTTTGAGAAACTCCTCCAGAGGCTTCTGAAGTCGGGTGAAATCCAGATTCTGCCCAGCAGCTTTGTTTCGGTTCCGCAGTTTGCGCGTAAAAACTTCGTCGATTGCTTTTTCTACCGGATAGGACTTGCGTATATCGGCAATCCAGTCATCGCTTGGCTTGGCACGGTTGGCCTGGGTAGTCGTGTAATAGTTATTCATAGTCTGTCTCGGCGTCTAGTTGCTGCGCAGCAAATTATTTTTGTAAAGTATGTCGCCGATATCTTGCTGTTGCTCAGCTTCCGGATCAAAGCCAAGACCTTTCACCCAGGAACGTTCTCGAGTTTCTAGTGATTTGAAAAATGGTTTCAGCTGTTTTTCGAAAGTTTCTCGTGTTTGCCCGGACATCTCAGGTTGCAACTGAATAAATTCACACAGAAATTCCTTCATGTTCTCGTTGCTGCCACGAATAAAAGGGTAGGGGCGTAGTGCCGTTTGCTCATCGGGTTTATCATGCTGGAAATGGCTATTAACTTTTTCAACGACAGCGCGAAGTGAGTCGTTTAATGCGGGGTCAGTGTCGAGTGTAGACAATACGTCCTGCAATATGCGTTTGTATTCCTGGTTTTCGAAAAGTTCGTAATGAAATACTTTGTCCTGGATAGTGCTTAAAAAGCCCAGTGTGGCGGCAACAATACCTGCTTGTTCCTGAGCAAAACGGTCGGTGAGATTAGGCATAACCACTTCTTCTATGGTCTTTTTCATGCCGGACAGGAACTGTTCAATTTCTGGACTCATAGTGTGGTCTTCCCAATTTATGCTTATTATCTATACCGACACCTGGGTACTCTGCAAAGTATCCAGGTGTCGGTTTGATTAGTTAGTTAGGCGCTCTTATAACAGGGCTTATAAAAGATCCTATAACTTGGCGTTAAAATCTTCTTTACACAGGTCCTGCACTTCGCCCCAACCTTTGACGCCAGCTTTGTCCCATCGACAAAAAGAGTGGGTCAGATACATCAAGGGCCAGGCCAGCCATGGGTTGGAGGTCATCGGCGTGCCTGTAAATTTGTGCGTAGTGCCGCGAATATCTTCGACTTCTAAATTAAGAAATTGATGGATATAGCCGTTTCTATGGATTTTTCCCGAACCGCCTTTCAAACCATAAACTTCACTACCTTCCCGGACATAGCCGTGGACGATGGCAGGGAATTTATCCAGCTGTTTAGGGTCGACAAGGTACAGACAGTGGATGCTGGTGTCGTCTTCAAAGTTGGCATTCATCCAGCAGAAGTTCTTTAACTGTTTTTCATCACGCAAGCCCCAGCTGTGATCCATGCTCGACACGCAATCGACGGTATAAGTCTTGCCGTAAATGGTGAGCGTGCCGGTAACATGACCGCTTTGATCCCAATGTCCGGCGTAGGCGGCGTTGCTGATGACGTCGTCGGCATGGACTTGATCGGCAAGGGGGTCCATTTCAGGGTCGTGGATATCGTAGGGCTGCATCAGGCTTTTATATTTAACATCAAAGCTGACGCCATTTTTATCATCGAAACGAAGATGGTAGTCCATCACTGGTTTGGTACAGGTGATGGCCAGACCGTTTTCGAGGACAAAATCGTCGAGATTGCCCTTCGGCATAGGCAGGTGCATATGGCAATCGGAATAGAGTATTTCGTGGGGCGTATTGGAGATGCCATCAAAGATGGTGACGCTAGATAGCACCGCGCCGAGATTGGGTTTTGCCTGCACGTAGGCACCGACATGGATATTTTCTTCGGCGATGTAAAAACCAAAGTAATTGGTTTCAGCCCACGAATAGTGATCTGAAGTAGGTGGGTGGAAATAGACATCGTTATCAGTAATCAAGTGCAGTGCTCCAGTTGGGTGATAGGGCTTGCTGATAGATTTGCTAGCCACTAATTCTAAAGTTAGTGTGGGCAAATTAGTAGTCCTTAAATTTGGCTAGAAATAGCAATGGTAAGGGCCTCCTCAGGTCGGGCATTTGAAAATATCCGATTGCTGAATTGCATTGCTTTAAGTATCTTGTCGCCTCGCTGTAGTACCCCTGCCTCAGACTTGTCATGGTTTGCAGCCACTATCATTATCATCCTTGATCTTGAGTCAGGATTAGCGATATAAACCGAACTATTTGGAGATGTTTGCATGAGCCGATTTGTGCCTCTGGGGAAGACCATGAATTTAAGGAACATGGGGGGCTATCAAACCCGTAACGGTGGTCAAACCCGTGCTGATAAATTGTATCGCTCAGGATTCCTGAATATTGCTGGGGCTGATGACATTGCTCAGTTTGAGGGCCTGGGTATCGATACCGTCTATGACTTCCGTAGTCCTATGGAGAGAGAGAAAGACCGCCTGCAGGTCGGTGATCGGACGGAAGTGGTTGAGCTGGGTATGCTGGTGGCCAGTGTCGAAAACCTCTGGGATATGTTGCTTGCCGAAGGTCTGACGCCTGAGGGCGCGGCAAAAATTATGGGTGATCGCTATCGCGAACTGACTGAAGAGGAGATTCCAGGTTATCGCACCATGTTTGAGCACATGATGGAAAGTGAGGGTGGCATCCTGGTGATGTGCTCTTTCGGTAAAGATAGAGCGGGCATCGCCTCGGCGCTTTTACTCAGTGCTCTGGAGGTCGAAGAAGCCCACATTGAAGCCGATTACCTGCTTTCCTCAGATGCCTATGCAGACAAAACCCTCGCTATTGGCAAATTCCAGCAATTTTTTAACTCTGAAGGCTTACCGGTAGATGAGAGCATCGTGCTGCCGATTCTGGATGCCCGAACAGATTATCTGAATACAGCCTGGCGGGTAATGGAAGAAAAATCCGGCTCGCGGGATAACTTTATGCTGGAGCAGCTGGGTATCGATCAAGCCGCAAAAATTCATTTGCAGCAGCGTTTTATCTCTTAGGACTTTATGCAGAGCCAGGTCCGAACAGAGGGTTATCTGATTGGTCTAAACTATTAGCATAGCCTTGCCTTAAGTGGTTCGTAGCCTTAGTGAATGCCTCAAAGAAACCTTGTAAAATAGTCGCCCCGCTGCTAAATTACGCGCCGCTCAAAGAGGCGTTTTTATAGGCACGTAGCTCAGTTGGTTAGAGCACCACCTTGACATGGTGGGGGTCGGTGGTTCGAATCCACTCGTGCCTACCAAATCTTCCCGGATACTTCTGTATCTACATAGTTAGTAAAACGCATTGACCAAGTGGCCTTTGGTAGGGGTCACCACTGAATAGGACAAAGATATGCCCGTTATCACCCTTCCCGACGGAAGCGTAAGAGCTTTCGATCAAGCCCTGACTATCCATGATGTTGCCGCCGATATTGGCCCTGGCCTGGCGAAAGCCGCCTTAGCCGGGAAAATTGACGATGAGCTGCGCGATACCTCCTGGTTAATTGAAACCGATGTTAATCTGGCGATTATCACAGCGCGGGACGAAGAAGGGTTAGAAGTTATTCGCCATAGCTGTGCGCATTTACTGGCTCAGGCTGTGAAAGAAATATTTCCCCAGGCTCAGGTAACCATCGGGCCGGTTATCGAGGACGGTTTTTATTACGATTTTGCTTTTGAACGGCCGTTTACACCCGAAGATTTAAGCGCTATCGAAGCTAAAATGACTGCATTGGCTAGCGCCGATACACCGGTATCACGGCAAGTGATGGAGCGCGATGAGGCGGTTACTTATTTTAAGAACATCGGTGAGGCCTATAAAGCTGAAATCATTGCCTCTATTCCGAGTGACGAACCCTTGTCGCTATACAATCAGGGCAGCTTTACTGATCTGTGTCGTGGCCCCCATGTACCAAGTACCGGATCTATCAAGGCGTTTAAACTCACTAAAGTGGCTGGTGCCTACTGGCGCGGTGACGCTAACAACGAAATGTTGCAGCGCATTTACGGTACAGCCTGGGCCAATAAAAAAGAATTAAAAGCCTATCTAAACCGTCTCGAAGAAGCTGAAAAACGCGATCACCGCAAGATCGGTAAAAAACTGGATTTATTTCATGTTCAGGAAGAAGCGCCCGGCATGGTCTTCTGGCATCCCCGTGGCTGGACGGT
>JAHRWI010000318.1 GCA_019090225.1 Porticoccaceae bacterium | reverse complement strand
CGCTAGTGAATATATTGTGACCCGCTTTTAGCTGTATCGAGACTAAAACTTTTAACCTAGATCAACTGTCCAATAATCTAATCGAGATTAGATTATTGGTGCCAAGGGCTGGGCAGCAATGTGCAGGTATCAAGGTGCAGATATCAAAGTGCAGGCATCCAGTTGCAAACATTCAATTACAGCTAAACAGGGAGGCGATCAGATATGCAAGCACACCATCTTATGATAGTTCTCAGTTTCACTTTCGCGACGGCAGATGTGCTTTCTGAAACGACTGTTTTTAAATCCACAGACTCCGCTGGTCGTATCTCTTACGGAGACAAGCCCTCTAAAGAAGCTATCGATTTCGAACTTATCGAGATCGCGCCAGCAAGTGAAAGTAGCGACGCGGAACTCGATAAGCGGCTGGAAAGAATGGTCGCGACCACCAAACGCTTGCAGGAAGATAGGCAGGCCCGGGAGTTACAGCGGGAAAAAGAACGGGAAAGCAATACGCCTGAGCAAGCGAGCGTCGTGTATTACCCGGCCGCGGACCCCACCTATTACCGCTATCCCAGTAGTCACAGGCGCAAGCACAGACCTGACCATCACCCCCACAGCGGCCAAAACCCACTCTATCTCGACGATCATTATCCCTATGCCCCCTACGACCGCCGCTCAAGCCATTATCGTCGTGAACCGTATTCCGTCGGCGTCAATCTTGGTTTTCGCTCATCACGGTCTAGTGCTTCACTTCAGTTTGGTAGCCGGAGAATAGGCCATAAAGCGCAGGGATACATGCCAGAATCAAGTAAACGCTCTCAAGTTCAACCCTATTCTCCACAATTAAAACGTCGTTAACTGAAATATCACGAAGCTAAGCTCCCACGACCGGACCCTGGCGAACTCAGCCTCGCCGGTCAGATGTCAAGGTCGCCAATGTCTAAACTTGAGATGGGCTGGCTGACTTTGTGTTTTGCTTTTGGATAATTGCTCTGCCAACCACTGAAACCACTCTGCCCAGGACGGCTGTTCTTGCTCCTCTCGGATAGTCTCTAGCCAAACAGCCAGTTTGCGATACATCACACAGATCATTCCGCCAGCCAACTGCTCGACCAGGGTATAGGTTGCTATCCTTTCATGCACCAGCACACCCATGGTTTCAAAAATGGTACAGAGTTGTACAGCGGCCTCTTCCCCCTCCGGCCCCAGGCTACGCAATTCTTCTGCGCTCGCGTTATCGGGCAAAGAACGAATCAAGGCCACGGCGCGGGAAAGCTCTGGGCTATAAAAAGTTTTCATCAACTCTGAGGCAATCACCTCGGTGCGCTGCTTACGGAATTCGGATAACTGATAAATCCCAAAGATCATTCCGCTGACGATGGTCATCGCGCCGAGTATTTCGGCCATATTAGCCAGGTCAGAAAGAGACATAATTGATTACCTGTTATCTGTTGCTAATGACTTATTACCTTGCACCTAAAGCCCATCAATGGAAATATTTATGCTTTATTTAGCGACTCAAACCAGGGTAGAACCCTTTCTTCATTTATTTTATAGGGGTAAGCATGGCCCCAGTCGGGCAGCTCATCAAACTTAAGCTTATAGCCCAAATGCTCTAACAGGCCACAAGTACTCTGCACGGTTTTGATATGAAAAATATGATCATGCGCCCCATGAATTACATAAAAGGGCACATTATGAGCGGCTTTTTTACGCAACATCGGATCGGAAATCTGACTTAGCTCCCCAGCGATGGGCGCTACACCGGCAAATAAGTCGGGATTTAAAAACGCAGCCAAATAACTATACGTCCCGCCATCAGATAAACCCGTTAAGAATATTCGCTGGCGATCAATATTATATTCTCCGCAAACTTCTTCAACGCAGGCCTTAATAGATGCAGCATCCACCGGCGGCTCCAGTACCGACCAGGTAACACCCAGGGCTTTTGGCGAGATAAGGATGTGACCACTGCTTTTAGCCAGCCGCAACCAGGCCCACAGATAATCCTCGCCACTACCATAGCCGCCGTGCAAGGCGACGATAACGGGCCAGGCCTGATCGTGATCATAATTTTCAGGGACGTAGAGCGAATAACGGGCGTGCTCGCTGGTTTCGGGTTTGCGTATGATCCCCACCGCCTGCTCTGCTCGGGGAAATAAGGGATCAAGTTTATCCTTATTCGCTAATGCAGCCTCGGTAAACCAGAACGCTTCGAGGATGGGTAGCTCCATCCGGATCTGATAAAGCCGATCAAGGCCTTTGCCATAAAAGGTTCGGCTTTGTAAAAACGAATTACTAAAAGTTGGCCCACCTCCGGCAAGGTAAGCATCGTTGGCTTCGCCAAAATAATTCAATGCCGTCGAAAATGTCAGGTGTAAATCGGCACAGGGATCAGGCGGGGTAAGCCTGGTGAATTCAGCTGCAGCCTTGGAGAACAAATCATCGGCGGCGTCTTTAAGGCGGGCCTGGGACTCACCCACCGCTTTAAATTCCAATTCTTCGTTTTCATACTCAAAGGCTCGCAACCAGACCAGCAAGCCCTGCTGTAAATCATCCAGCTTATGTTGGTACTCTTCCGGGATCATTCTCTTCACCACATCAATTGATTGTTCGAGAGCTGCTCAAATAGTCAAATATACACGGGCATTTGACCCCAATCCGCTAAGCTGTTTTGATCGCCCTGCTAATATTTTAGATGTTTCCCATCCATTCATTAAACAATACCACAGGATAATCAAATGGCAGAACTTGACGGAAAAGTCGCAGTCATCACCGGCGGCGCAAGCGGCATCGGCGAAGGCACCGTAAAACGCTTTATTGAAGAAGGCGCACGGGTCGTGATCGCAGATATGCAGGAGGAAAAAGGCCAGGCCTTGGCAGACTCCCTAAAAGGCTCGGCGGTTTACATCAAAACCGATGTCACCATCGAAGATCAGGTTAAAGCCGCTATAGACAAAGCGGGCAGCGAATGGGGCCGGCTCGATTGCCTATTCAGCAATGCAGGTTTCGGTGGCGCAATTGGCCCCCTGGAAGACACCCCGGTTGAGGATTACGACATCACCATGAATGTCCTGGTCAAAGGCGTATTTCTGGGTATGAAACACGCCATCCCAGCGCTCAAAAAACAAGGTGGCGGCAGTTTAATCAATACCGCCAGTGTTGCCGCATTAATTTGTGGCCACACGCCCCACCTCTATTCGGTGGCTAAAGCCGCGGTGGTGCACCTGACCAAATCCGTAGCCCTGGAGGTCGGCGAAAATAATATTCGCGTTAACGCCATCTGTCCCGGTTTTATTGAAACCCCTCTGTCAACCAATACGGTTGGCAGGGAAGATAAAGCCGGCGCTATGGATTTAAAAATCATGCAGGCCATTCCTCGCACCGGTCAGCCCGACGATATTGCCCAGATGGCCTGCTGGTTAGCCGGTGATCGCTCCGGCTTTGTCACTGGTCAGGCAATTGCGGTCGATGGTGGCACTGCCGCTGGCGTTCATTGGGCCAGGCAGCCCAAGTATCAGAAGTCCTATCACCCAATCCGGGTGTATCGTCCTTCCTCAGCCAGTTAATTTATTTGGCATCAGCAGTGATGCCACCTGGTATCAATAAACCAAAGCCAAAAAAAAGCCCCTATTGATTCGGGGCTTTTTTTGGACGATCCAGAATAACTTAGCTATCAAGACGCTCAATAATCGTTGCGTTAGCCGTACCACCACCTTCACAAATGGCCAGTAGGCCATAACGACCTTTACGGCGCTCCAACTCATTGAGTAGAGTTGTCATCAGCTTGGCTCCCGTACATCCCAAAGGATGACCATTGGCCTGCGCCCCGCCATTAACATTGAGTTTATTGAGGTCGGCACCGACACCTTTCGCCCAGGCCAGAGGAACCGGACCAAAGGCTTCATTCACTTCATAGACATCAATATCATCAATCGTTAGACCAGCTCGCTCCAGGGCCTTTTTGGTGGCAGGAATTGGGCCTTCGAGCATAATCACGGGGTCAGAACCCACCACCGCGAGTGCATGAATACGAGCACGGGGCTTGAGTCCATACTTTTCGACAGCTTCTGTATTGGCCAACATTACCGCCGCTGAACCATCACTGATCTGACTGGCTGCGCCTGCGGAAACTACGCCACCTGGAGCCAGTGGCTCTAATTGGGATATCGCTTCAACACTGGAATTGGCTCGTATGCCTTCATCGGCATCATGGATAAACAGATCGCCATTTTCGAGGGTTACTTCAATCGGTAATATTTCCTCACGAAAGGTGCCAGATTCTGTCGCAGCATGGGCTTTCATATGGCTTTGATAAGCAAACTCATCCAGCTCTTCACGTTTGATCTCGTATTTTTCTGCCAATAATTCAGCACCCATAAACTGGCTAAACTCTACACCCGGGTATTTTTCTTCCAGGCGCTCGCTTTTTGGTAAGCCACGGCCCTGAGCTTCGCTATCTTCGATATTAGAGAACATGGGCACCCGGCTCATGGACTCAACACCACCCGCAATCACCACATCCTGCGTACCGGACATCACCGCCTGCGCGGCAAAATGGATAGCCTGCTGGGCAGAACCACACTGTCGATCTACGGCAACGCCTGGTACGGATTCACCCAACTTGGACGCTAGCGCCACGTTACGGCCAACGTTACCGGCTCGCTCACTGTTTTGGGATACACAGCCAAAAATCAAATCATCGACCTTTTCTGGATCGATACCGACTTGATCAAGCAAACCGTCTATTAAAGTTGCACCCAGGTCGACTGGATGAATATGGCTCAAGCGGCCTCTGTTTTTGCCTGTCGCCGTGCGCAATGCACCTACAATATAAGCTTCAGCCATGATGTTATCCTCGTTGGTTTACAAATTATGAGTGGGGAAATACTTGCTATACAGATGTTTCTACAGCCCCGTATCAACAGGGTTTTTACCGGGCGCTTATTAAAGCTCAAAGCACTAAAGCGTTCAAATAAGTCGGCCTGTTTTTGCGACTGGCAGTTACTCTGAATATGTGGATCGACGTTTCTGCTTATCAGCAATAGCATGACCTTCGCCGCGAGATTGACGACAGATCATGCCAGGCTTGAAATAATTACGTAGCAACAAATCCATTATCAACCACTAATTCAGTGCCGTTGACATAGGAGGCTTCATCCGAGGCCAGAAATAGCACCGGATACGATACCTCGATGGGATCTGCCATGCGGGTGACTTGCTGAGCACCTGGGCCGAGAAAACCCCTGGCCTTTTCAAACTCATGCTGCAAATCGCCGAGAATAGGTGTGCAAATCATCCCAGGATGAATGCTGTTGCAACGAATATTGTCCTTTTGATAATCCACCGCAAGGGCTTTAGTCAACTGCCTTACTCCACCCTTGGATGCCTGATAAGCCGCCTGATTAGGCATGCCAACAATCCCCGAAATGGATGAAATATTGACGATAGAGCCACCACCACGCTTAGCCATTTCCGGCTGGACTGCCTGGCAACCGAGGTGTACACCCAGCAGGTTAACCGCCATCGTTTTATTCCACTCATCCGCTGTGGTTTTTTGAGATGAGGCAAAAAAGATAATCCCGGCATTGTTAACCAGAATATCGACACCGCCAAAACTCTCAACGGCCTGACTAACGACATTCGCCCACTGGCTTTCACTAGCCACATCGTGTTGAACAAAAATCGCCTTGCCGCCATCGGCGATGATATCTGCGACGGTCTTTTCACCGGCTTCGATATCGATATCAGTCACTACAACGCAAGCACCTTCTTTAGCGAACAACCTGGAATGGGATTCGCCCATGCCCATGCCACCGCCGGTAATAATGGCTACTTTCCCTTCTACTCTACCCATATCATATCTCCTATTATTTACTTTAAATAAATACATTAAGCTATTGTTTATATTGATCTATAAACCATTCTGCCTGAATAGCAAT
>JAHRWI010000317.1 GCA_019090225.1 Porticoccaceae bacterium | reverse complement strand
TTCTGGATACCCGGCACCGATTAATCGCCGTCGAAGAATTATTTCGGGGCACTATTGACGGGGCCAGTGTTTATCCGCGAGAGGTTGCCAAGCAGGCTTTGCACCACAACGCTGCAGCGGTCATCTTCGCTCACAATCACCCTTCCGGCATTGCCGAGCCGAGTAATGCTGACGAACAAATTACCAGGCGTTTGCAAGAGGCTTTGTCTCTGCTCGATATTCGCGTGCTTGATCACATTATTGTTGGCAGCGAAGGAGAGGTGTCTCTTGCTGAGCGGGGTACGATTTAGAGGGTGGAAAGCGATGATGCTAGTAAATTAATTTGATTTAGGTTTGCCACTCTGGTATAAAACGCGCCTCATTTTTTACTAGCTATTTGCTGTTTTTTGCGGGCCGAGGGTTCTCGTCTCCTTTGCGGGCTGAGGGCTCTCGTCGCCATCCCGGAACAAGCCAACGCTTCTAGCGTTTAACAATGGAGTCAGAATAATGTCCAGAGTATGTCAGGTCACCGGCAAGCGCCCAATGAGTGGCAATAATGTATCTCACGCAAAAAACAGAACGCGCCGCCGTTTTGAGCCAAACCTTCATGCGCACCGTTTTTGGGTGGAATCTGAGAAGCGTTTTGTTAAGCTGCGGGTGTCTACCAAAGGTATGCGGATTATTGATAAGACCGGTATTGAGGCCGTGCTTGCAGATATGCGCGTTCGGGGTCAAAAAGTTTAGTAACTTAACAAAAGAAACATAAATGTCATAAATGAATGTAAGGTGCCTTGAATCCAGGGTATCAAGCTTTAAGGTATCAGGAGTCCAGTAATGGCTAAGTCAAATCGAGATAAGATCAAGTTGGTGTCTAGTGCGGGCACCGGTCACTATTACACGACGACCAAGAACAAACGCACCATGCCAGAAAAAATGGAAGTTAAAAAATATGACCCCGTGGTTCGTCAACACGTGGCGTATAAGGAAGCAAAAATTAAGTAAGGCGCTAGCTGGCGAAAGTGCCTGGCAAGTAAGTGCTTTATAAATATTAAGATCAAAAAGTTGAGATCAAATGCTCAGCGAATAAAAAACCCCGGCTACGCTGGGGTTTTTTTGTGGTAGCGAATCAAGTTGTTTTCTACCGTATTTGAAATGCTTGACTGAGGTGAGCCCAGGGCCGCGACCAGCCATTGCCAAAAATAACCAAGCACCTAAACAAGACCCCAAAGACCTATGCCTGAACTACCCGAAGTAGAGACTACCCGACGAGGTTTGACACCTCACCTGGTAAATGAAACGGTAAAAGACGTCATCATTCGCAACGGCAGATTGCGCTGGCCGGTGCCTCCTGAGCTTGGGCAGTACATCATTGGGCATCAAGTAGAGGCCATAACCCGGCGCGGAAAATATTTGCTGATCAAATTTCAGCAGGGTCACCTGATGGTGCATCTAGGGATGTCCGGCAGCCTCACTATGGTTCAGTCACAGCTGCCTCCAGGCAAGCATGACCACGTCGATATCCTCGTCAATTCGGGTTTGAGTCTGAGATTTAATGACCCGCGCCGCTTTGGTTCTATCTTATGGGTAGAGGGTGACCCTTATGAGTATGTCTTACTTAAACACCTGGGTCCGGAACCCTTAAGCGAGGCTTTTACTGGGCAGTATTTGCATGAACTTGCTGCTAAGAAAAGCCTGCCGGTAAAGAGTTTTTTGATGGACAGTCGGGTAGTGGTCGGGGTTGGAAATATCTATGCCAATGAGGCTTTGTTTATGAGCGGCATTCGGCCCCTGTGTAAATCTGGTCGAATCTCAGTACTTCGTTATGAGCGTTTGGCAGAAGCGGTTCGCAGCGTGCTTGAATCGGCAATTAAGCAGGGCGGCACGACTTTACGGGATTTTGTCGGCGGCGATGGCAAGCCAGGATATTTTAAGCAGCAGCTGCAGGTCTATGGTCGCGGGGACTTACCGTGTGGGCAATGCGGGCGTGTTCTAAAAGAACTCAGGCTGGCCAACAGGAGTACGGTTTACTGCACACAGTGTCAGCGTTAGATTATTCCCGGCTGCTAATTCGCAGCCGAGACCTCTCTGCATTGCTAGCTAAACTTACTGACCAGAGCTTCGGCAACAGAGCTGTGCACAAACGGCGTAATGTCACCGTTTAATGCGGCGATTTCTCGAACCAGGCTTGATGAAATATAGGAGTGTTGCTCTGATGGCGTCAGGAAAACGCTTTCGATCTCGGGCATCAAGGCTCTGTTCATATTGGCCATTTGAAATTCATATTCAAAATCTGATACCGCCCGCAAGCCCCTCAGGACAGAGGTCGAGCCACAATCCCGGACGAAGTTGATTAACAAATAATCAAAGCTTCGTATTTCCACATTGGGTAAATGGGCCAGCGCCGATGCCGCTAGCTCTTTGCGTTCATCGATATTGAACAAAGGGGTCTTCTTTTCGCTATTCGCGATGCCGAGCACGACCTTGTCGAATAATTTGCATGCACGCTCGACCAGATCGATATGGCCGTTGGTGATGGGATCAAACGTTCCTGGATAGACAATAGTTTTCATAGAGACCGGCTCCTCAGCGGGAACGCATGGTAAACAATTTGTCCTGTTAGCTCAAATGCTCTGCTGAAATAGCGGATGATGCGTAGGAGCTTCAATCACCGGCGGCGGTAAAGCCTGGAGTTCACTGCGCCGAAACGCCGTTGCCGATGTAGGTGCCAGCTTGGGCCGAATGGGTTTCCGAGGGTTTGATCGACTGGAGATTCGCTATAAATCAAGGCCTCTGGTGCGAACCATTCGCCTTCTTCAAGGGCCTGTAGCGCTTTGCCGAGTAGGCAGGAGGCGAAGGGAGGGTCGAGGAAGACGATGTTGAAAGCATTGTCGGTAGAGTTGATTTTTTTTAGCCAGCTCAAGGCATCCTGATGAATAATATCGACAGTGTTTGCCGCCAGGTTATTGCGATGTTGCTGGAGAGCATTAACGGCCTTGATGTTTTGTTCGACCATCACGACTTTGGCCGCCTGGCGGGAAGCGGCTTCAAAACCCAGCGCCCCGGACCCAGCAAACAGGTCGAGACAATGCGCACCAGGTAAGTCTTCCTGAAGCCAGTTAAACAGGGTTTCCCT
>JAHRWI010000316.1 GCA_019090225.1 Porticoccaceae bacterium | reverse complement strand
CGCATGGCGATCCGCTTCGGAATAAACCCCGATGGCTCGAATGCCCATCTTTTGGCAGCTGCGGATAACGCGCACCGCGATCTCGCCTCGGTTGGCGATCAAGACTTCGCTCTCGGATAAAAAGCCGTAGCCGGGATGAATAGCATCGGCCCCGGTGCGTTGGGCTGCGGCAATAATCGCCTCGGCATTCAGATAGGACTGCGCACTTTCGGCCGGGCCAATTAATACTGCCTCGTCGGCTAGTGCGACGTGGGGCGTATAGCGGTCGGCTTCGGAATAAACCCCGATGGCTCGAATACCCATCTTTTGGCAGGTGCGGATAACGCGCACCGCGATCTCGCCACGGTTGGCGACCAATACGGTGCTGATATTTAGGGAGCTGATACTTAGGGAATTAGTACTTGAGGCTGTTTTAGTATTCATCATTGCTGCCCCTTACATGCGAAACACGGGAGATGGCCCCGTGCTCGGTGGTTGGCAGGCGGCCAGGGCGAGGCACAGGCCGAGAATGTCGCGGGTGTCCGCTGGTTCGATAATACCGTCGTCCCAGAGGCGGGCAGTGGCGTAGTAAGGATCACTTTGCTCGCCGTATTGAGCGCGCACGCCGTCTTCAATTTCCTGTAATTCTTCCTGAGTAGCTGCACCGGCCTTGATGCTGCTGCGGCGCAACTCCAGCATCACATTGCTGGCGATATCTGCACTCATGGTCGCGCAACTGGCAGAGGGCCAGCTAAACAAAAAGTTCGGCCAGAAACCGCGCCCGGCCATACCGTAATTGCCGGCGCCATAAGAGCCGCCGACGATGACCGAAAATTTAGCCACCCGAGAAGTGGCCTGGGCGTAGACCATTTTTGCACTGTTTTTAGCGATGCCACCGCGCTCGGCCTCGGTGCCGACCATAAAACCGGTAATGTTGTGGAGGAATAACAGCGGCGTATTGCGCTGATTACACAACTCAATAAAGTGCGCGCCTTTTAACGAGGATTCAGAAAACAGCGCGCCATTGTTGCCGAGCAGGCCCACCGGATAACCGTGAATATGGGCGGTGCCGCAAATCAGGGTATCGCCATAGAGGGGTTTGAACTCATGGAATTCGCTGTCGTCCACCATGCGGGCAATAATCTCTCGCACGTCGTAGGGGATTTTCGGATTGGCGCTAATAACCCCCGGAATTTCTTCGGGGCTATAACGGGGCGGTTTAACCGGTTTAACATCGGCATAACAGCGGGTCGGCCAGTTTAATTTGCTGACGATCTCTCGCAGGCGGGCTAAAGCTTCGGCCTCGTTTTCAACCAGATAATCACTGACCCCGGAGACCTTGCTGTGCATCT
This sequence comes from Porticoccaceae bacterium, assembly GCA_019090225.1. GTDB lineage: Bacteria > Pseudomonadota > Gammaproteobacteria > Pseudomonadales > Porticoccaceae > HB2-32-21. The sequence goes on along the minus strand of JAHRWI010000316.1, from coordinate 4,959 downwards.
CGGCACCACCCAGGGTCTCGCCATCGACCTCTTCATTGATAGCAACTTTTACGATGGACGGCCCACCCAGATGAATGCGGGCATTGCCCTTGACCGTAATATTTTCGTCAGATAGCGCGGGAATATAAGCACCGCCCGCCGTACAGCCGCCAAACACCGCAGAGAGCTGGGGGATGCCCTGAGCAGACATATTGCACTGGCGATAGAAGGTATTACCAAAGTGTTCTTTGTCGGGAAAGACGCGATCCTGCTCAGGTAAATAAGCGCCACCGCAATCGACCAGATAAATACAGGGCAAACGATTTTGCTCTGCGATCTCCTGGGCGCGGACATGCTTTTTAACGGTCTCGTGGAAAAACGAACCGCCTTTTACCGTGGCGTCATTAGCAATGATCATGCACTGAATACCGCAGATCTGACCGATGCCCGTGACGATACCCGCCGAGGGAACTTCATTCTTATACAGTCCGTGGGCCGCTAGCGGTGATAATTCCAGAAACGGCGTGTGTGGATCAATCAGCCGATCAACCCGCTCCCGGGGTAGCATCTTGCCGCGCTCCCGGTGCCGTACGATAAGCTTTTCGCGAATCCCCGTCGCCGCCTCCTCAAGGTTACCCCGCAGGCGGGTTAACAGGGTTTCGTAGTGGCTTTGATTCTCCCGATAGGTTTCCGAGCGGGTGTTGACACTGGACTGAATTCGGCTCATACAAGCTCTCTAAATTATCGTAAAAAGTAAGGTGCAAGCCCAACATTCAGCAGGCGTGAAGGCGCTTCAAGCGGGCGCAGAATCTACCAAAAATAGCCCTTGAATTCAATGTGGCGCAGCTTGCCTCGATAGTTGAGGCGGTAATAAATTCGATGTTGCTAACCCGCAATCTTATCTGTTGGTATGGAGTGTCAGTCATCTATTGATAGATGAACTAAAAACCGGGAATATTGGAACGAAGACTAAACCAACCCCAAACGTAGGTAAAAAACATGTCAGAAAAACTCGATAGAAATTCGAAACAGGAAGGCGACGTTGTCCTCGTCGAAAAACATGCCGAAGGCAAAATCTGGGTCCTGACCATGAATCGCCCTCACCGCATGAATGCCATGGGTGACGGTATGGCTGGCGATATAACCGAAGCGCTCGAAGCCTATCGTGATGACCGCAACGCCAGGGTGATGGTGATCACCGGCGCCGGGGATAAAGCCTTTTGTACCGGCGCAGATCTGATTGAAACCAGTGAGTCTCACGCTGAGGCCACCGATGGAAAAGCCAAACCGAGCCGGACTATGGGGCGTTTAGGTTTCTTCAATATGTCTGAATCTCTTAATCTGTGGAAGCCGACCATTGCCGCCATCAACGGCTATGCTATCGCCGGTGGCTTTATGATGGCTATGCAATGCGATATCAGGATTATGGCCGACCATGCCAAAGTCGGTATCGCCGAAACCCGCTGGAATATGCCCGGTGCGGCATGGATGGCTCCACTCACACGGCAAATGCCCCTGGGCTGTGCCATGGAGCTGACCATGTGGGGCGACACAAAATACGACGCCCAGCGCTGCTACGATATTGGCTGGGCACAAGCCATCGTGCCAAAAGAAAAACTTATGGAGATGGCCATGGGCTATGCTGACAGAATGCTCGATATGGGGCCGCGCTCGGTGAGCAATAATAAAGAAATGGTTTATCGAGGTGCTTATATGGACCCGCGAGATTCTTTACGTTTTGGCACAGCGCTGGAGAAAAACTTGCAGGGCATGGCCGACAGTATTGAAGGGCCGCTGGCGTTTTCTGAGAAGCGTCGGCCTGATTTTAAGAATGCTTAGGGGTACTTGTTCGTGGCTTATGGCTTAGGAATGTAGGGAAATCTGGGGTTCAAATTTGAGGTCTAAACTGCGTAACGCAATAGCATCTTTTCTAGACCCGATCCTACTGCCTCGTAATCAATGAACACGATACGCCAATTGCTTATTTCAACCGATACGACACAGCTTTCAATATGTTTATTAGCGGTATTAGGGCCATTGACTCTGAGGCTCATGATTCGGGATTAATTATGGCTTATATTTGAGTCGCAACCCTCATAATTCTCGAGAATTACCGGTGTAAAATTAATGTATTACTTTAGGATGATATGGTAAGGTCTTGGCCTGTCTAATTCAAAAATTGATTAAAATATGATCAAAATAAGAGCAATAGGCAGAATTGTCATTCTGTCATCAATTCTCCTGTTAGCTTGCGCGTCACCACCGACCAAAATTTCCGAACAGCATATTAATAACAATAGTGAAACGGATGCCGCTGCGAGAGAGATTCCGGCGCCAGTACTAAGTCCTACCTTGCAGTACATTGGTTCCCAGGCAGGCGAGGAGGAAGTTTATTCCGTCGTGGTAAACGATGTCGATTTGCGTGGCTTGTTGTTTGCTCTGAGCAGGGATGCGGCAGTAGATATAGATGTGGCATCAGACATTGAGGGGCGCGTTACCTTGAACGCGGTAGATCAAACCCTGTTCCAGATTCTTGACCGCATAATTGTGCTAACAGATATTCGTTATAGCGTTATAAATAATGTTTTAGTTATAGAAAAAGATCGGCCATATTTTGTTCACTACGATGTGGATTACCTGAATATGGATAGGTCGAGCCACTCTTTAGTATCGATATCGACAGAGGTGGCGACCACTGGCGTCGGGGCGGTAGAAGGTGGGTCAAGTGCTGGTGGGAGTGGGAACAATAATTCATCAACAGTCATTGAAAACGTGTCAGGCAATCATTTTTGGCAAACGTTAGTGCAGAATATTCAAGCAATTGTGTATGGCGGCGATAGTACCCAGTCGGTTTTGCCTGGCGATGGAGGTGGGGATGAAGGTGATGAGAGTGCAGGATTAGAGCAAGCGAAAAATGTGGAAAACAGCATCATTGTGAATGCTGAAAGTGGCACTCTGACTATCAAAGCAACGCAAAAAAAACACCAGGAGATACAGATATTTCTGGATGAGGTGGTTGATGGTGCCAAGCGTCAGGTGTTGATCGAAGCAAGTATTATCGAGGTGGAACTCAATGATGACTTTCAGGCAGGGGTGGATTGGTCACGAGTGATCCAGAGCGGCGCAAGCGGTCTCAACTTTAGCCAAAGCTTACTCGGTGCCAATCTCACTAGCGCACCGGTCTCGACCGTCACCTACAGAGGTTCAGGCAAGCATGACATCAATGCTACTTTGAATATGTTGAGTGAATTTGGCAATGCGAAGGTGTTGTCCACGCCCAAGCTAATGGTATTAAACAACCAGACCGCACTATTAAAAGTCGTAGATAACCTGATTTATTTTACGATTGATGTAGAAGAAGACGTCCAGGACAATTTTGTCAACAGAACCTTTACATCTGACATTCATAGTGTGCCAGTGGGACTGGTCATGAGTGTCACCCCGCAGATATCGGCAGTCGATACTGTAACGCTAAGTGTTCGTCCCACTATTTCAAGAGTTTTGCGATTCGTTACAGACCCCAACCCAGCGTTGGCTACGAGTAATACGGTGAGTTTGATCCCTGAGATTTCTGTTCGAGAAATGGAATCAGTGATGCAAATAGACAGCGGCAACACAGCTATTATTGGTGGTTTGATGCAGGATCAGCACGAGGCAGATACATCGGGTGTGCCAGGGCTTTCGCAGCTCCCTTATATTGGCGATCTGTTTACCTATCGTAACAATAGCTATTCCAAATCGGAGTTGATTGTTTTTATACGACCAACGGTCATTAAGTATGCGAGCCTGGCGAGCAAAGAGTTAGGTTCTTATCAAAAATATTTGCCTGAAAATATAGCGGGGCATGACAGTGCAACAACTGAGTAAAAGCCAGTGAGCCTATTGTTGGACGCCCTTAAAGAGGCGGCAAAAGACCGAAAGAAGGCAGAGAAGGTTGTCGAGCCAGCTTCTTCTGAGGAAGACAGGCTTACTTTAGATCTTGATCCAGAGCCGCAGCCAAATCTTGAATTTGAGCCAGAGTCCCAAAATAGCAATGTTGATAGTTCTGTTGCCACTGATTCCGATTCTGTGGGTAATGCCCAGGGCACAAAGGCTTCTGCTGGAAGCTCTGTTGAAGAAGCAACTCAAGAGTTTGACGTTGCACAAAGTGATGCAGTTACGGATAAGGTGTCGATCGAGCTGACCGCTCTTACTGAAGGAAGTTTTTCGAATCAGAGTCGGCACACGGCAGGGCACCAGGATCGGACAATGCATCTGCCTGATAAGCAGGGTGCTGGTCAGGCCGCAAATGTCTTTCAAAACCGGGCAAGGCCGAGCCTGATAGTTAAATACGGGATTCCGATTGCGCTTGTTCTTCTTGTTTTTATTGGCGTGATAGGGGCAGTGTTGTATCTAAACGGTGACTGGTCTGATGACAGCACTCCACTGGCGCATCTACCGGGGGAGCTGGAGGAGGGGGCTCTAAATCAAGATTTTAAGGCATCCATGGGGGTAGCCAACACTGAGCTCGTATCGACTAATCTTAAAAGTGCGCAGCAACCAGAGGACTCTGCTTTGCCAGGAAGCTCTATGCATCAAACAGCGAAATCTTCTTCCATAAACGTCAGTAGTTCAAATGGGAGTTCTGAGATAGAGGCGGTAGATCACAGGGCTATTGATGTAAAAATTGGGGGATCGACTGGCGCGCTACCATCCAGCATAAAACCGCAGGTAGCCAGCCAAACCGACGGGCAAACGGCTACGCAGGAGGATTTTAGGTCTGCAAGCTTTGGTAATAAAACTGACCCCGACCGGTTAGGATATGGTGCTGAACCGACGGCTGCCGGTATTAAAATTCATAAAAAGCCGATGCTCGATCCGGCTTTGCGAGAGCGGCATGTCATTGAGCGGGCGCTTCAACGAGGTGATTTAGAGGCGGCTGAAGAGGCGTATCGACGAGTGTTGAAATTAAAATCCGATGATGTTGATGCCATGATCGGG
>JAHRWI010000315.1 GCA_019090225.1 Porticoccaceae bacterium | reverse complement strand
CGATTTTATGGATTCTGAGGTAGCCTACGAAGCGGTTCGACAGGGCCATTTTGAACTGGCTGTTATTACCCTGGCACCGCAAGATCACCCAAAGATTCTCGCCACCCCTGTCTGGCGTGACCTCCTGCGCCTGGTCGCAGCTCCAGATCATCCATTAGCCAGCGTTGGTAAACTCACGGTGGGCAAACTCTGCACGCACCCGGCTATTTTGCCCGGCCTAAACACTTACACCGGCAAAATGATCAAACAATTCTTTGAGCGAAGCGGCAAGCAGCTCAATGCCACTATGGCGACCAATTATCTTGAAACCATCAAGATGATGGTTTCGGTCGGTCTCGGCTGGAGCATGCTACCGGCGACCATGCTCGACCAAAGCATCACTGCGCTGGACTGCAGCCAGCTCAGTATCGAGCGGCAGCTAGGTCTGATTCATCATCGTGACAAAACCTTGTCTAATGCTGCCAGAGCTTTTATTACCTTGCTCAAAGCCGATAGTGATGAAAAGCTATCGTGAATAGTGTCAGAATAAATCATCTCAGCTGAAAACATTCGAACTTAAAGCATTCAAAAAAAGAGCATTCTAAGTCTAATAATGTCAGATAAAAACCAGGTTAATTCACGGACGCTATGTGTTGTAGAGACTGCCATTATAGACTGGGAGGATAATTCCCTCCGTTCAAAACTATTTTCAGATATCTATTTTTCCGGCACCGACAGCTACAAAGAAACCCAACATGTTTTTATCGACGCGAACAAACTCAGCCAGCGCTGGGCTCAACTCGACAGCGACAGCACCTTCACCATCATCGAAACCGGCTTTGGCACCGGCCTTAACTTTCTCGCCACGGCACAGTTGTGGCTAGAGCAAGGGCCGAAACACGGTGTATTGCAATTCACTTCCATCGAAAAATTCCCGCTTAAGCATGATGACCTAAACAAGGCTTTAACTGCCTGGCCAGAACTGGAAGCCCTCAGTGCACAGCTCAGCAGCCAATATCCACCTCCCCTACCCGGCTATCACAGGCTTTATTTCGAGGATTCGAATAAGCATCGTCGCATCGCCTTGACCTTAATCTACGCTGACGCAACAGCAGCACTTGAGCAACTACGCAGCAGTGATCATCCAGCTCTTAGCCAACATCGCGTCTTCAATGTCGACGCCTGGTTTCTGGACGGTTTCGCACCGGCTAAAAATCCGGCGATGTGGACTGACGAGCTGTTTCAGCGCATGACCGACCTGAGTAATCCACAGACCACTTTCAGCACATTTACTGCGGCAGGCATGGTTCGTCGAGGCCTGGTTAACACGGGCTTTGTAGTCAATAAAGTCCCAGGCTATGGAAGCAAGCGAGAAATGCTGATCGGTAGTTATCAGGGCAAGGCTTCCGAAGACAAAAACAGTCTCGAAACGACAAACGACAGCAGCCCTCGAACAACTTATAAACGCAGAACGAAATTTTCACCACCCTGGTATATCAATGCCTCGGCGGGCACAAGTACAGCCACAAACACTGGGACGAATTTTAAAAAAACCTCCCCTATTAAGCATTCTACCAAGTATGCCGACAAACACGCCGCCATTATCGGTGGCGGTATCGCTGGATGCACCACCGCTAATGCCCTCGCCCAAAGAGGCTGGCAGGTCACCGTCTATGAAAAGGCCGACACCCTGGCCGCCGGAGCGTCGGGTAATCCACAGGGCATTATCTACCCTCGCCTGTCACCGGAAGCCTCTTACCTAAGCCGCTTCAACCTGTCGGCGCTGCTATTTGCCATACGGTTTTATGGGCAATTCTGGGATAAAAGCACGGCAGCCGGAACAGTTGCCACAGTCACCCCCAGCGGTTCCCGCTGTGGTGTGCTGGTACTGCCAGAAACACCATCTGAGCTAGCTGTATTCGCCAGAATTGCTAATAGCTTTAAGTCCTGTGAGGGATTTGTTCACCTGGTTAACAATGCTGAAATCGAGGTCTTGAGCGGTCTCCCCCTTCAGGCGAAATCGAGCCTTTACTTCCCAACACTGGGCTGGGTCGAACCGCGAAAAGTCTGCGAGCAATTAGTCAAGCACCCTAATATTCGAGTTGAGCAAGCCGACATCAATGAAATATCACTGGATATCGACAATGATAACTGGCAGCTACAGACCGCTAAGCAGGCTCGCACCTATACCGCTAACACCGTAGTCATCGCCACCAGTCATCACACCAGGGCCTTCAAGGTGAGCGAGCATCTTCCACTGAAAGCCATTCGCGGACAGATTTCTTCCGTCCCGGCGACGGACACCAGCCGGGCACTTAAAACCGTTATCTGTGGTGCAGGCTATCTGTCACCGGCCAGCGATGACAGGCACACTTTTGGCGCCACCTATAATCTCGACACCACCAGCGAAGACGTCCGTATCGAAGATCACCAGCTTAATCTTGAGACCCTTAACAATACCGATGCCAGCCTGACGGTAGTGCTTGATAAACCCGAAGCATCAACGCTAAGCGGTCGCGCCAGCCTGCGCTGCACCACGCCTGACTACCTGCCCCTTATTGGCCCGGCACCTATATTTGAGGAATTCGTCGAGGACTTTGCAGCCTTGCGAAACGATGCCCGCGCTAATATTCTCCATAGTGGCAGCTACTGGCCAGGTTTATACCTCCACTGTGGACTCGGTTCTCGGGGTTTTACCTACGCACCGCTGGGCGCAGAACTACTTGCCGATATAATCAGCAAAGATACACCGTGCCTGCCAAGAGATTTGCAAATTGCTCTGCATCCAGGCCGGTTTACTATTCGCGACCTGAAGCGAAAGCGTATCTAGAACTGCGGTTCTATGACGCTCACCGGGCCCGTGGCGAAGGGAGCGAGCGGGAACCAGAACAGAAATAAAAGTAAATCAAGGCATTAAGAGCGCATATGCAGCCTGAGCTGACCCACAAGCCGCAGAGGCCTGGCCGAGATATTGTGGCGAATGGCATCCATGATGCAGATTCTTAAACCTGTACATAAGCACAGCAATAGCCAGAACTTGGAATCCGCCAACTACTAACAGGATTAAGCGGAAAGCGGCTCCATAACACAGCTGGAACTAAAGTAAGTCATTGATTTTTATATATACTCAAATATGATAGGCGGGCAAGAAAAAACTTAAAAACTGCAAAGG
>JAHRWI010000314.1 GCA_019090225.1 Porticoccaceae bacterium | reverse complement strand
TATAAAACTATTCTGACTCTCCTGAGTTTGGAGCCCGACACGCCTTTGCACTATTCACCCTGGCCCGAATCATCTTATTACTAGGCACCTTCAAACTCAGGCTTTCGCTTATCTTTAAATGCGGCAATGCCGCCCAGACCATCTCTAGTCCCGGCCATCCCAAGAATCGCTTTTTCTTCGGCCTCCAGTTGTTGGCCGAAACTATTATCAAAGCTTTCTAATAATAGTCGGCGAGTCGTTCCATAGGCGAGGGTAGGACCCTGAGCCAGCTGTTCGGCCAGTTGTTGTGTGACGGCGGCAAGATTGTCGGGGGCTGTTGTCTGATTAACCAGGCCCCAGTTACAGGCTTCGGCTCCACTTAAGCGACGATTCGTTACCATCATTTCCTCAGTGCGACGCAGACCAATCTGCCTGGGCAGGAAATACGTCGCGCTACCATCCGGGGACATGCCTATGCCGGTATAGGCCATCATAAAGCTGGCTTTTTCGCTGGCGATAACAAAGCTGCATGAAGACAGTAGTGATAAGCCTGCGCCTGCAGCAACACCCTGTACGCTGGCAATCACTGGCGCATTCATGGTGGACAGGGTGATGACGGCGGGGTGAAAGGAGTCGAGTAATTTACGCAGGGCGGCGGGCAGGTCTTTACCCGCAGCGGCGAAGGTCAGCACATCGCCACCGGCACAGAATATTTTACCTTCGGCATCAAGTATCACGGCTCGGATTGAGGCATCGTCTCGGCAGATATTGGCTACTTCGTTGAGTTCTTCACCCATATCAAAGTTGAGTGCATTGGCGGCTTGAGGTCTTGCCAGTGTGATTCGAGCAATAGCACCTTCGCGTTGAAATTTGATGGTTTTGTAGGCCACGGCGATCCCCTTTTAATATTGATTAGTGGCGGCCATGGTACGCATTGCCTTGCGTCGTATCCAGTAAGAGCACGCGCCAGGCCAATAGGAATCGTTATCCCCTGGCTAAGATTGGCTAGCCGGGGAATATCCTGGATAAGCGCTGCCACACTTCATTACAATGTCAGCTTTGAATTTTGGGGAAGCTCCATGCCGTATTACCAGCAACATGTATTTATGTGTACCAATTTGCGCGAGGATGGCCGTGCTTGCTGTCAGGATTATGATGCGACTGAGTTGCGTGGTTATTTAAAGAAAAAAGTAAAAGAAGCCGGACTGGCAGGGCGGCAGGGCGTAAGGGTCAATAATGCCGGTTGTCTCGACCGCTGCGCGTTGGGGCCAGTGATGGTCGTGTATCCAAACGAGACCTGGTATCGCTATAAATCAAAAGAAGACCTGGACGAGATTTTTGAAAGTCACCTGAAAAACGGAGTAAAGGTTCAGCACTTGCGTATTTCGCCAAAAACCGATGATTAATTAGCTATGTTTATTGGGTTTTAAGCGACCGCAGAGCTGCCTTTTTCTCGTTATGTTTTTCCGCAATGTTAACGAGCGTACTCAAAACGAGCGAGCACCGAAGCAGAGTGCTTAGGCGCTCGTATTTTTACGAATATCCAGAAGCGCCTATAGCTAAGGCCGAATTAAAAAGTAATGCCCAGCAGCTCGGACAAATCAGCAATAGCCTGATCTTCTGATAAGACCTTAATCGTCGTCATCCCCAATTGTCTGGCGGGTTTTAGGTTTATGCCCAGGTCATCGAGGTATATCACCTGACCTGGTTCTACACCCATGCGTTCACAGGCCAACAAATAGAATTCCGGCTGCGGCTTTCTCATGCCTTCTTTGCTGGATTGGAGTACGTGATCAAACAAGGCCATGGCCGCTTCGACCTCAGCCGCATTTTCTGGCGAACGGGACATGCCAGCACCTTTGCCAGAGCGAACGTTGTTGGTCAGGCAGGAAATTTTATAATCCTGTTTACAGCGTTTCAGCACCTCGACCATTTTAGGTCGGACATTGCCTGCTAATAGTTTTACTACCTCACTACCTGGCACCGGATGGCCGGCTGCGGTAGATTCATTTAGAAACAATTCATCAAACTTCTCAAGGGACACCTGGCTGGATTCAAACTGTGCCCAGGCATTGGTATCTGGGTTAGTTGAATTAATGCCACGGATAAAATCTTTGGGCAAACCCTGCTCTGTTTCGTAACGGGTAAATGCCTCGAAAGGTGATGAGGTGATGACGCCGCCAAAATCCCAAAGTATTGCTTCTATTCCCATGTTTACTCGTCTCTGTGTGAGCTGTTAAGTATGATGTTTGTATTGCCGGATAGCAGACCGTCTAGATAATCCGGGCGCTATCATAGGCGGGGCAAGGTCTTGCTGCAAACTTGAGTCAGCTATCCGACCAGGTGAAAGTATGACTTTAAACCCCTGACCTACTTGAAACTAGCTTAACTAAGATCAATACACTCTATATGAACAGTGCTATTGTTTTGGTCGATATGACGACAATTTCTGGCGGGTGTTGTGTGTGCAAATTTTTGCAGTCCCCACACCTGTGTTTTTCAGGAGCTAGACCTCAGCAATTCATTCCTTTAAGGCAAACCGAGTAAAGAGAATGGAGTATAGAGATTACTACTTAATCTTAGGCCTTGAGCGGGACGCGACTCAGGACGATGTCAAGCGTGCCTATCGTAAATTGGCCCGCAAATACCATCCTGATGTCAGCACTGAAGCTGGGGCTGAAGATAAATTTAAAGAACTGGGTGAAGCTTACGAGGTACTCAAGGACCCCGAGAAGCGAGCGGCCTATGATCAGTTAGGTGCCAACTGGCAGTCGGGGCAGGGCTTTGACACGCCGCCAGACTGGGATGCGGGTTTTGAATTCGGTGGCGGCGGTTTTACTCAGGGCGATGGGCAGGCTTACAGCGATTTTTTTGAGTCTTTGTTTGGACGAAGCTTCGGTCAAGGTGGCGCTAGTCATGGCGGTGCTCGACCCGGCCAGCAGTCCTATCAATCCCGAGGTGAGGATCATCATGCCAAAATACTGATTGATCTGGAAGATTCCTTAAATGGCGCCACCCGGCCCATTACCCTTAAAGTGCCAGAGCTGAATGCTGCCGGGCATGTGGGGACTCGTGAACGTGTGTTAAACATCAAGATTCCCAAAGGCATTGGAGCCAGTCAGCAAATTCGCTTGAGCGGGCAGGGGGCGCCGGGTTTTAATGGTGGCCCAGGTGGTGATCTGTACCTTGAGGTGGCCTTTAAGCCCCATGCCCGCTACCGTATTGAGGGTAGAGATATCTACCTTGATTTGCCGGTAACGCCCTGGGAGGCCGCCCTAGGTGCCACGATTAAGGCCCCCACCCCAGGCGGATCGATTGATCTTAAATTGCCTGCAGGATCAGCTGCAGGCAAAAAAATGCGCATCAAGGGCAGGGGCTTACCTGGCAAACAGTGCGGAGATTTCTATGTCGTGATTGAAGTCGTGTTACCGTCCGCAAATACAGCCGAAGAGAAGAAGGCCTACGAGGATATGGCAGCAGCACTGGCATTCGATCCGCGTGCGGAATTGGAGGTTTAAATAAGATGGCAACTTCAGGGCGAGAAGTTTTATCTGGCGTAATATCAGGCACGGTATTGGGTGAAGAGGGCGTCCTCACGCTACTAGAAGTCAGTAGAGCCAGCGCGGTACATGCCGACTATGTGGTCGAATTAGTCGAGGAAGGCGTTGTGCGGCCAGAGGGTCATAGTCCAACCCAGTGGCGCTTCAGCTCGGTTTGCCTCGTTAAAATCCGCAAGGCAGTGCGTTTGCAAAACGATCTCGGTGTCAATCTCGCCGGTGTCGCGTTGGCCCTGCAATTAATGGAAGAACTTGAGCTGGCAAATGTGCGTTTGCAGCAACTACAGAGATATAAATTGTGAATGACCCCATTCATATTGTTTGCCCAGCATGTGCAGGTATCAACCGGATACCCAGGCAGAAGCTTAGTGCAGGACCTAAATGTGGTAAGTGCAAGGCAGCCTTGTTTGGCGGCAAGCCTGTGGAGCTTAGCGCAAGCACCTTTAACAAATTCACACAGCGCAACGAGATTCCCATTGTTATCGACTGCTGGGCACCCTGGTGTGGTCCCTGTCGTTCCATGGCCCCGGCGTTTGAGCAGGCGGCAGATGAACTCTCACCGCAGGTACGCTTTGCCAAACTCAATACAGAAAACGAACAGGCTCTGGGTGCCAGCCTGGCTATTCGTAGCATTCCAACACTGCTACTCTTTGTCAGTGGTAAAGAGGTGGCCCGACAAGCAGGGGCTATGTCAGCGGCCGATATACAACGCTGGGTAAGCAGTCATATCTAAGGGCTTTGCTTTGAGACCCTTGAGGCTTAGTCGTTCGGTGCAAGTTCGATGTGTTCCGAAACTCAGCAAATCAGCTGACTGGCAATAAGCTTACCGACCTACTTAGCTACTGATCAAATTGAACATAATAACGACCCATTAAAATAATAGGAGAACGATCAATGAAACTATCCAGGCCAAGAATTACTCCAATGGATGCCGGTGAGTGGTCTGAGGAGCAGAAAAAAATGCTCGCGCCGATCAAAGAGTCTGGACCTTTTTACAATGTCCTGGGGACGATTTCCCGCCACTGGGAGGCTGCGCAAAAATTTACCGTATGGGCTTATCACGTCATGGGGGATACGTCTAAATTAGCACCCCGTGAACGGGAAATATTGATCCTGCGCATTGGCTGGTTGTGTCAGGCTGAATACGAGTGGGGCCAGCATGTTATTTTTGGTCGCGAGGCGGGTCTAAGCGATGAGGAAATGGCACGTATAAAAGAAGGGCCAGACGCTGAGGGCTGGAGTGCTTTCGATGCAGCCTTACTGCGTGCGGTAGATGAATTACATAACGATGCACTGATCACCGATGCTACCTGGGCAGTTCTTAGCGAACAATATGACCAACTACAAATGATGGATGTGGTGTTTACGGTCGGTCAGTACAATATGGTTTCTATGGCCTTAAACAGCTTTGGTGTGCAGCTAGATAAAGGCGTAGCCGGTTTTTAGCTAATAGTCACGCAGAACTGGCCCAGAACACGTGAGCTATACGTTGATACCGTCACCGAGTGACCCGCAGGCTGACGGGAATAGTGACGTGGCTCTCGATAGTCCGTCATACAAAAGGAGTAAACTAGTGCTGGCATCACAGCCAGTACCGTTAATTGACATGAGCAGGTATCTATATGTTTGAAAAACAGCGAAATAATAAATCCGATGATTCGCCCGCCTTCGAATCTAGCCCAGACACATCGGTGTCTGAGCCACCGCAGTCATCCCAGTCATCCCAGCCGTCATCACGGAGAAGCGCATTAATTGGGGCTTCAATCAAAATTAAAGGCGACGTGTCCGGGGACGAAAACCTGGTCAT
>JAHRWI010000313.1 GCA_019090225.1 Porticoccaceae bacterium | reverse complement strand
CGCTGCACGGTGGAGGCGGGTTTGTATATCACTGCAGGCACCAAGGTAATTATGCTCGATGATCAACAAAACAAAGTCGGAGATACCAAAGCCCGAGAGCTGGCGGGTCAACCGGATTTATTATTCCGCCGCAATTCCGTCAGCGGTGCGGTGGAATGCCTGACCAACAAAACTGCCATCCAGCTTAATGAAGCATTGCACGCTCATAACTAGCACAGATAATTGGCAATAAACCCCAGAGCTAGCAGCGAGAAACCGCTATGACTGAACAACTATCATCAACACTGGAGCTGACCTGCGCATTGCTGCGCCGTCAGTCGGTAAGCCCGGTCGATGATGGCTGTCAGGATCTGCTGATCGAACGCTTAGAGGCTATGGACTTTGATATCCACCGCCTACCTTTTGAAGACGTCGAAAACTTCTGGGCTATTCGCGGTAACGACGGGCCGATTTTATGTTTTGCCGGACACACTGATGTGGTCCCTACCGGCGAATTTAAAGACTGGCACAGCGACCCCTTCGAGCCATTTTTTAAAGATGACTACCTCTATGCTCGCGGAGCAGCCGATATGAAAGGCTCCCTGTCGGCTATGATCACTGCCACCGAAGCTTTTATCGAGCAACACCCTGCACACTCTGGCCGCATTGCTTTTCTTATCACTAGTGATGAAGAAGGCCCGGCCATCAATGGTACAACACGGGTGGTTGACTGGTTGCAAGCCCAAGGTATAACGCCAGAATGGTGCATCATCGGTGAACCCTCTTCCAGCAAGGTTCTCGGTGACACCATTAAAAATGGTCGCAGAGGTTCACTGAATGCACGACTAACTGTCCACGGAATGCAAGGCCATATCGCCTACCCACAATTAGCAGATAATCCAATCCATCGTATTATCCCGGCCCTGGCCAATTTAACAGCGACCACCTGGGACCAGGGTAATCAACATTTTCCGGCCACCAGCTTTCAGGTTTCTAATATCCATTCTGGTTCCGGAGCGACGAATGTTATTCCCGGTGAGATTGTCGTCGATTTTAATTTCCGGTTTTCTACTGAAGTCACAGCCCAACAACTACAGAATCGCGTAGAAACTGCTCTCAAGCAACACAAGCTCGATTACGACCTGGACTGGCAGCTCAGCGGACAAGCTTTTTTAACCACACCCGGCACACTCGTCGAAGCCATCGCTGAGTCCATTCAAACCAACACCGGCATCGAAACTGAACTATCCACCGGAGGCGGTACTTCGGACGGACGCTTTATCGCCACACTAGGCACGCAGGTAGTCGAGTTCGGCCCCGTTAATAGCAGTATTCATAAAATTGATGAGCACGTTCTGGTCGCTGACCTGGATAAACTCAGTGATATCTATCGAGACATCTTGATTAATTTATTGACGAGCTAATAGTCTGGTCGGCCCAGGTCTTCCTTAACCGGGAAAAGTCCTTAACAGGGCAAAGCACTTAACGGGGTATTTTCTTTAAAGGGTGGATATCAAATCGCGTAGTTTTACCCTCCATGGAGAAGCCAGGCTTGATACCCCCAAGAGGAGGCGCGCGGCGCGGCCGTTTCACCACGACTCTATAGCAGGCGGTATTCAGCGCCAACGCAAGTAATTCATCCGCGTCATCATCACTGCCCACCAGGCCAGGAAAAACTGCCATTTCTTTTTTGACTTTGGCGCTTTTAGATCGATCGGGAAACATGGGATCCAGGTAGATCACATCGGGACGATGGCTCGCATCAAGAGATTGCAACCAGGCTTTACTGTCCCCGCGATGCAAGCTCAAGCGCTCGCTGATGACTCTGAGATCGTCATCTTGTTCAGCGGACTGCTGTAACCTTAGCAGCCCGTCCGACAGCAAGGCGGCCACTACCTCATTGCGTTCAACCAGGCTGACCTGAGCACCAAGACTGGCTAAGAGGAAACCATCACGGCCGAGACCGGCAGTCAAATCAGCGACTGTTGGTTTGAAGTTCGATGACAGGCCGACCGCTCGCGCCAATGGCTGTTTGATCCCACCACCAAAGAGACGCCTGTGCCGCAATGCGCCAAGCACGAAGTCGCAGCTCACCACAGACGATGTTTCACCAGCGTCGCTTTGAGTTTTAACCAGTGATAATCCGCCAGCACGATATTGCAGGTAATATTCTGTGGCGATCTGATCAGGACGATGAACAAGTGCAATGTTTAATTGCTCGGCAAGTAATTGATCGACAGGGATTGTCGCAGTCTTTTCTTTAGATGAGCTTGCTATAGATGAACTTGCTGTAGCTGAGCTTAAACCAGCGCCGTCAGCAAGCAGGACTAGATCACGATTGATCTTAGTCACTGCCTGCCCGAGGGCTCTCCCAACTAAGTGAGTCAGTTATGAGGGAATCAATTATAGAGGCGCCAGCTCCAGCTCAACGCGCCGGTTAGCTTGACGTCCTGCAGCGGAATCATTACTGGCTACAGGGTAGCGTTCACCATAACCAGAGACATGAACACGGCCTGACATCACGCCCTGAGTTATCAATAATTGTCCGACGCTGCCGGCGCGTCGCTCTGACAGGGTCTGATTAGAACTATCGCTACCGACTGAATCTGTATGTCCCGCAATTCGAATGGCGGTTTTGTCAAATTCCTTGAGTACCAATGCCACCGATTCGAGTGTTGAATAAAACTCGGGGCGCACTTCGTGGCGACCGGAACCAAAAGTGATATTACCGGGCATCACCAGACGAATATTATCGCCCTCTCTGACAACCCTGACACCCGTACCTTCAAGCTTGGCTCGCAGTGCAGCTTCTTGTTTGTCCATGTAAAAACCGATGCCCCCACCCACGGCAGCACCACCGGCAGCGCCAATCAAAGCGCCTTTTTTGCGATCATCCTTACTCGATGTGGCAACGCCAATCAAAGCCCCTGTGATGGCGCCAACACCGGCACCTTTGGCTGTGTTACTGGTTTTTTGCTGACCCGTGTATGGATCGGTAGACATGCAGGCCATCAATGCCATAGCCAAACTAACTAAAAGTACTTTCTTCATTGGTAACTCCTTGGTTTTAAATTTTAGTTCTATCCGCTTATTTAAATAACCTGGGACCGGAATGCATGGTCCCAGAACCTATGGGACTAAAGCCGCCAGGCAGTACCTAAACTATACCGACTGTGAGGTTATACTTTCTAATAGCCTTGTCACATGTACAGAGCTATGATCAAAACAAGGTCATGCTATCGCTATCCCATGCGCGGTTCCAACCATCCCTAAACATTGTTGAGCATAATACGTGAAAAGAATACTTTGTCTTGCCGCTCTTCTCACTATCTGTACCGCTTGTAAACAATATGTCATTACTCTCAATGAGACGATAGTTTACGAGCCTCCGGTTTTATTTGACGATTATTCTCTGGCTGACCAGGCGCTTAATAAGTGCCTGACCCAAACCATCTCCAGCCTGAATATCCACCAGGTTGAGCAGCTAACGATACTCCGCTGCACAAACGCCAATATCGAACGTTTAGACGGCTTAGGCGTGTTCACACATATCGCGGTGCTCGACCTTGCCGACAATAATCTCAAAAGCCTGGCAGAACTTTCTGAACTCACTCACCTAACCCACCTAAACCTCTCGAATAACCCGCGCTTATCCTGTGACACGTTGACTAAGCTTGCCCGCAATATCGATCAACTGATCCAGCCAGCCCAGTGCAATTAATAAACGTTTTAGACGTATTTTAGTTGACAGCACTTACCAACAGATTCTGTGGATAACTATGTGGGCAAGTTATATAAAAGCAGCACCAAGCCCCTAGGCACATAGCTTTGTCACAGAATGGTCACTTTTTAGACAAAAAATAATAACCATTAAAATCAATGAGTTATGTCTTCATATATAAAAAATCAATGACTTACATGATCTTTGAAAGGATGAGCTTGAAGTAAAACTATTAACTACACCAGTCTGTGGACAGAAACTCCTAACCTTGACTAAAACAGCATCAAATGTGAGCAGCACGCACTGAATTTACCCACCTGCTTTAGTCGAAATTCAAGCCTAATCTGTGACCCACCAGTTCGTAGGACTCAACGACATCACCAAGGCCTTGACGGAAGCGATCCTTGTCGAGTTTTTCACGAGTATCTACGTCCCATAAACGGCAACCGTCAGGGGTAAACTCATCGCCCAGAACAACTTGCCCCTTATGTAAGCCAAACTCCAGCTTGTAGTCCACAAGCAGCATATTACCTGTCAGAAACAAAGCTTTAAGGACATCATTGACGGCAAAAGTTATTTCTTTCATTTTCGCCACGTGTTCGGGCTTTGCCCAGCCAAATGATTCAATATGATATTCGTTGATCATGGGGTCGCCACGGGCATCATCTTTCAAAAAGAACTCGAAAGTGGGCGGGGTCAAATCGATACCTTCTTCAACGCCGAGGCGCTTACAGATACTACCTGCAGCAATATTTCTCACCACACATTCAACTGGAATCATCTCCAGTTTGAGAACCACAGATTCCTCATCACTCAACAAAGACTCGAAGTGTGTCGGTATCCCGGCAGCCGCTAGTTTCTCCATGATAAATCCATTGAACTTGTTATTGACCATGCCTTTGCGGTCAAGCTGTTCAATTTTTTTGCCATCGAAGGCGGACGTATCATTTCGAAAATGGAGGATTAGCAAATCCGGGTCATCTGTAAAATAAACCGACTTTGCCTTACCACGATACAATTCATCATATTTGTTCATAAAAGAGCCTCTCCTGCCTGGAACAAAGACACAACAATAACCGTTACATAAATCATCGATGAAAATATAAGTGAGGGCAAATTAACCCTGTGTCACTAACGCATAAAGTGACAATACACTCACCACTCCTGCGGGTTCAAGCTAATCAACCGCCAACCAGTTCGTACCCTCTGCCTGGCTCGCGTACTGAACCTCCGGCACCGCTTCTAGCAAGAGTTCCATCTCCTGCCTTACCTTTTCAAGCTTGTTATTTTGTTCACTCATGTGACCAATAACAATACCTTGCAACTGCTCCGTGCCAATACTGCCGATCAGAGCGGCTGCCTGATGATTATTCAAATGACCCCAAGCACCACCGACTCGTTGTTTTAAGAGGTAGGGGTAAGGCCCATCTGCCAGCATATCGCTGTCATGATTAGCCTCCACCAACAGTCCGTCACAGTGGCGATAGGAGTCAATAACATGACTAGTTACACTGCCCAGGTCTGTCAACACCCCGAGCGATTTTCCCCGGCATCGGAACATAAACTGCACCGGTTCTCGAGCATCATGGGGAACAGCAACCGGAGACACTTCAATATCATCGACCTGAAAACCCCGGTGAGTATCGATGCATTCAAGCCTAACTTTCGATACGCCCTTAGTACTCCTTGAGTTTTCCTCAGACAGGGTTCCAGCAGTCAAATAGACTGGTAAAGAGTACCGCCGAGCCAAAGGGAAGACGCCACGAATATGATCGGAGTGCTCATGGGTCACCAAAATGGCACTGAGTTGATCTGGATGCCGATCCTCGCGGGCCATACGCCGAGTTAGCTCAGCGATAGAAAATCCGCAATCAATCAACAGACAGGAATTAGCTGACTCAACTAAGGTGGCATTGCCTTTACTGCCGCTACCCAGGGACATCAAACGCACGCTCGAGTATCCGTATCAGGACAAATTGGCGCGAATTTTTTTAAGTAAGCGTAGGGCCTCGACACGTGCCAGATCGCCCTGCTCTTTATCGAAAATCCTGACTTCTATGCCCCCATCACCACGAGAAACCCGCACCTGATAGTTTGCTTCAGGGGCCTTGTCAAGCGTCTCAGCACCCAACATACGTCGTATAAATCCTGGCTTATCGTCCTCCTCACCCTCTACGCCGTGGTGTATATAGAGAACACCCGCCGTGCGATCCTGATCAACGATACTAAATTCTTCCTTACTCACAGAATACCCCACCGAGGCCCAGGAGCGGTCGTAGTTGAGTCTCAGCAACATATAGGGTGTTTTGTCTTTTGGGGTCAAAATATCTACCTTCGATCCCCCCCCAATTTCCTGTGCCAACATTGATACCGTGCCGCTTGATGCATCCCCGGCAAGGGCGCTGGCCAGGACATTCAACATAGTTTTTTCCCGCTCTTCATCTACAGAAGAGACGGGCCAGGCAGGAATTTCAGCATCCTTAGTCATCGCCATGTGCAAGATCGAAATCTCAGTACTCTTGGGCTGTACACCCTGCTCGATAGAAAAGCGGTAGCGATGATTCTGTTCGGAATCATCTTCAAATTCCAACCACACAGTTTCTATGACACCGGTGGTGGCGTCAGCCAGGGCAGTGGGAATGGCATTGCGATTCAATATACTTCTCACTCGCGGCCAAACTTCGCTGGGCAAGCGGTTTATTAAAACCCAGCGACCACCCGGCAAACTTTGTATTTTTATTTCCTCTTCAAGCACGTTTGTCGATAATAGCTGGGGCCGAGGTGTGCCCTCAATATCTTCTAGAACGCTGGTCTCTGGAATCTCAGGTATGCGATAAAGCTCACCAACGGCTTCAGCATCCAGGCCTTCTGGGACCTGTATTGGTGGACTCTCTCCCGCCAGCAAGTAGTCCCCACCTTTATTGCGGAACATGCCATCGTCATCAAAAAGACTACAGCCATTCATTGCCAGGATGGACAAAATTGCCCCAGCTATCGCTAAAGGCGTTTTCGGCACATAGAGCAAGCGGAGCAACGAAGATTTACACATATAAAGCGCCCGAAAAATTGTCATCATCAATTAAGTGCCAGCAAGCCAGTATCAACCAGGAGCGAACGCAGCGGTTCGTGCCAGGGCGTTGACAGAGGTGTAAGGGGTAAACGAATAGCATCGTGGGCGATAAGCCCCATTTCTGCCAGAGCCCACTTGACGGGAATTGGGTTTGACTCGACAAACAAACCCTCATGAAGCCGAGCAAGCTCAGCATTGAGTTGCCGCGCTTTGTTTTTGTCACCCGCTAATGCAGCAGCACACAGAGCGTGCATTTGAGCGGGGGCAATATTTGCTGTTACCGAGATATTACCTTTGCCACCCAGCAGTATCAATTCCAGGGCGGTGGCATCATCACCAGAATAAACCGCGAATTGATCGCTGCACCCAGCAATAATTTCCCCTGCTCTCTGCATATCAGCCGTGGCTTCTTTGATGCCAACGATATTATCGATTTGCGAGAGACGACAGACCGTTTCTGGCAACATATCGCAGGCGGTACGCGACGGAACATTGTAAAGAATCTGAGGAATAGCGACAGCCTCGGCAATGGCCTGATAATGCAGTATCAAACCTTCCTGCGTAGGCTTGTTGTAATAAGGCGTAACTAACAGGCAGGCATCAGCTCCGGCCTGTTTCGCACCCCTAGTGAGCTCTATGGCCTCACTAGTACTGTTAGCGCCGGTACCGGCAATAATAGGGATACGAGCACCGGCCTGCTCGACACAGGCTTTAACGACGGCTAGATGTTCGTCCACCTCGAGTGTCGCTGATTCGCCTGTGGTACCCACTGCGACAATAGCATCAGTACCCGATGTGATATGCCACTCGACCAGCCGTCTTAGCGCATCCATATCGACAGCCAGCGTACCCGGCACCATGGGCGTTACCATGGCAACCATACTTCCTCTGATCATCAAAAAAAGCCGCCTGTGATCATCGATTTACTCCGCTAAAAAGGCGACATGGTACTGGGCTGAATTGACTGGCACAAGGACTGCCACTACTTAATCTCAAGAATAGAAACAATGTTTTTTCTGTACTGCCGCGCTCTCCTAATTTGTACTGACACGCTCTACTAAAAAGTCTTGCAAGGCGCTTTTTTAGCTTTGCCCCGCTACCTTCTCAGCACTGCATCGAGATGCTCGATAAGCTCTGTCCAGTCCGAATCTTCAGCCATTGCCTCAATCAGAAAAGACCGCTGTCCCGGGTTCCAGAAATCGGCCTCTACCAGCTTAAGCTCAGGATCGAGAGGACTGTGTTCATGCAAAAATCGCGTCGTATCCTCTTCCGAAGAGGGTAAACCCAACTGCTCAAATAGCGCCTTCAAATTATGTTTTGATGTATCCATAAATATCCTTCCAGACCTTTAGACGAGTTCCCAGCAATCCTGATCAAACTCCACATTCCGAGACGTCCTACGAGCCAGACCATCCCGCTCAAGTTTCAACAAATGTGCCCACAAAGAAAAGCGCGCATAAAACAGCACGTTTTTATCAACATCGTTATAAACCGTCGAGAGCATGCCTAACAAACTCGCCTCACCCAGTTGTTTCATACCGGAAATAACTTTTTGCTCACGCATGGAGCGGTGCCGAACCAAGCCATCTACCACTTTAAGTGGTTCAGGCATCAGGTTGCCATGACCCGGCGCAATAGCCTTCATAGGGAATTTTTTTAATTTTTCCAATGAATCCACATAATCTCGCATATCCCCACTGGGCGGAATGATCACCACGGTGGAGCCATCCATTATGTGGTCACCTGCAAACAGCAAACCGTCTTCGTGTAAGAAATAACAGATATGATTGCCAACATGACCCGGCGTGTGAATCGCCTCAAGGGTGAATTCGTCGGTCTTAAACTGCTCACCATCACCGATGTTTTTGCTCACCTGAAAGGTCTGATCCTGAAAGCTATCGGGCGGATCCATCATGCATCCCACCAACTCTGCACCGGTTTTCTCAGCCAGTATCGCCGCCACCGGGGAGTGGTCTTTATGGGTGTGAGTAACAATAATCCAGCGGATTTTACCGGCCCCAGCTTCGAGAATCGCATCGACATGACTATCGTAAACCGGGCCAGGGTCAAGCACCGCGATCTCGTCATTACCCAGTAAATAGGTGTTCGTACCAGCCCCGGTCATAGCGCTGCCATTGGGTGCGGTAATACGCCGCACCAGGGGTGAAAACTGATCAACTGTGGTCATTACACTCGCCTCGTTTTTATCATCTTGTCAGGTGTTATTTATTCAGGTATTTATTCATGCACTTGTTCATTAAGCGCGTCTAACTACAGCTCAACGAGCGGATCAACATCAGCATCATAATCGACGCCATCAACACCAAACCCAAACAGCTTCAAAAACTCTTCCCGATAACCCTTAAAGTCGGTTAGTTCCCCGAGCGTTTCTGTGGTGACATCGTCCCAGAGGGCTTTGACCTGTTCCTGGACGCTGGCTTTCAGCTCCAGCCCATCCATTCGCAGACGCCCCATATCATCTAAAGTTCGCTCGCCTGAATTAAACAACTGACGCTCAAACAATCCCTGAATCTGTTGAATACAGCCTTCATGGGTACCCTCTTCTTTCATGATTTTATAAAGGATTGAGATATACAAAGGCATAATGGGAATCGCCGAACTCGCCTGTGTAACCAGGGCTTTCAAAACTGACACCTTACTTTCACCGCCTAAGGCCTGTAATTTTCCATCAATTGCTGCGCTGGCACGATCCAGATCTTTCTTCGCCATGCCAATACTGGCGTGGCCATACAAAGGCCAGGTCATTGCCTCACCTATGTAAGTA
Source organism: Porticoccaceae bacterium (assembly GCA_019090225.1). Lineage (GTDB taxonomy): Bacteria > Pseudomonadota > Gammaproteobacteria > Pseudomonadales > Porticoccaceae > HB2-32-21. The sequence goes on along the minus strand of JAHRWI010000313.1, from coordinate 2,316 downwards.
TAAGCCGTAGTTTTACAGCCTTCTGCCAACAAGCCTGCTTCGGCCAGAGCATCTATCCACCATTCCCAGTCTTCACCACCCATGACCTTGATGGTACTGGCAATCTCTTCGTCGCTAGCTGGCTCGACCGTCACTTCATCAATCTTCAGCGTATCTGTATTGACGCCCTTCATGGTGTAGGCGTCGCCGATGGGCTTGAGTGAGGATTCGTAAGTCACACCAGAACGCGGATCACTACGGCGCGGTGATGCCAGCGAGTAAACCACCAGATCAAGCGGCCCCATATTTTCCTTGAGCATCTTGATAGCTTGCGCTTTGACCTCATCGGAAAAGGCATCGCCATTGATGCCTCCGGCATAAAGCCCTTCTTTCCGCGCCGCAGCCTGCATTGCAGCACTGTTGTAGTAACCGGCGGAACCGGTACGCCGATCGGTGGGTGGCTTTTCAAAAAAGATGCCCAGGGTATTGGCTCCACAACCAAAAGCGGCGGTTATCCGAGAAGCCAGCCCGTAGCCAGTGGACGAGCCAATCACCAGGACATTTTTTGGGCCATCTTCAATTGGTCCTTTGGCTTTCACATAGTCGATTTGCTCCTGCACATGGGCAGCGCAACCAACGGGGTGGGCATTGGTACAAATAAACCCTCGGACTTTAGGCTTGATAACCATTCGGACTCCTGTTTTTCATTTTCTTTACCAATACCTGAACAAAAGCTAGAACCACGACCAGAACCAATACAAAGTTCTGGCATACCGGTTTCAGTTTTGATTCGGGCTCGGCTTTGCGATAATCGGGGCTTATGATACCCCGATGACTAGACAGACTCCACGATGTTGATACTACGCTACGCCACCACAGCAAGCTGGACAAAAACAGTCCTCGCTAACTTTGACAACTTCCTGCTCGACCATGCTGGTGCCGAGAAAAAAGCCTCGGGGATGGCCATGTCCATGGCCCTGCATTACGCCGACAAAGCAGACATCGTAAAGGCTATGATTGACCTGGCCATAGAAGAACTCGACCACTTTCGTGAGGTCGTCAAAATCATGGCCGAGCGCAATCTCCAGCTGCAAAAAGATGACAAGGATGCCTACGTCAATCAACTGCGCAAACAGCTACGCAACGGTCGCGACCACTACTTCCTTGATCGCCTATTATTGGCTGGTCTTATCGAAGCGCGGGGAGCCGAACGTTTCGGCCTGATCGCCATGGCGCTGCCAGACGGGCCGCTAAAAAGCTTTTATCTTGACATCAGCAAGTCTGAAGATCGTCATCAGGATCTATTTTTAAAGCTCGCCGCTGCCTACTTTCCTGAGCACGAGATCACCACCCGACTCGATCAACTGCTCGATATCGAAGCAGCTTTGGTGGCCGACCTGCCCGACAGGGCTGCTTTGCATTGAATCTATCCACAAGGTCGAAAGCCGTACAAAAATATCTCAAGGGCTATGCGGAGCCAGAAACATCGCTGCTCACGGGTCTACCTGATATCCCGCCATTTGATCACGTTCTGGTGATTCCCGCTTACCGGGAATCCAGCGCTTTTTTTGATCGTCTTGCTGGATCATTACTGCATAACCACGCCGTCCTGCTGATTGCAGTCATTAACCAGCCCGACACGCTGACTGGGCCGGATAATCAAAATCAGGCGCTATGGAACGATATTCGTAAACGCACATCCAGGATTTGGCACAGGGAGCATCTGCAATTACGCACTTTGCCCGACACGGCTAGCGCGGTATTGCTGGTGGATCGTTTTTCCGGGCTACCGGTACCCCAAAAACAAGGCGTGGGCCTGGCCCGGAAAATTGGTGCCGACCTTGCCTTGCGTTTAATACATCTTGGTTTAGTAAAGCAGGACTGGATTTATAGTTCCGATGCCGATGCCCGCTTGCCTGGGGATTATTTTTCGGCACTTAGTTTTTCAACGCTGAGTTTTTCAGCGCCTAAGTCTTCGACATCAAACCCTCAACAAGCCACTGTCGCCATATTCCCTTTCCAACACCTGTGCGAAAACGATGCGATCGGCCTGGCTACTCAGCTTTACGAGCGACGTCTGCAACAGTATGTCGATGGCTTAAGCGTCGCTGGATCACCCTATGCCTACCACACCCTGGGCAGCACCCTGGCGATCAAAGCCGCTAGCTATGCAATGGTTCGAGGCTTTCCAAAACGTAACGGCGGGGAGGATTTTTATCTGCTTAACAAAGCGGCAAAACAAGGTGCTATTTTAAACTTACAGCGACCACATATTCTGATCGAGGCGCGACAGTCAGACCGCGCACCCTTTGGCACTGGCCCCGCTATCCGTCGCCT
>JAHRWI010000312.1 GCA_019090225.1 Porticoccaceae bacterium | reverse complement strand
TGGTTATCGTGGTCGTTGATGACGGCGGACATCTAGTTTATATGCAGCGCCTTGACGGTGCGCCAACGGGTAGTATCGGCGTTGCCATTGGCAAGGCTCGCACGGCAGCGGCTTTCAAACGACCGACCCAGGTATTTGATGAGCTGGCCAAAACACGACCTTCAATTACGTCGATTCCGGGCATCGTGCCCCTCGAAGGCGGCGTTCCTGTCATGGTCGATGGACAGCTCGTTGGTGCTGTAGGCGTAAGTGGCGCAAGTTCTCAGCAGGATGTGCAAGTTGCAGAAGCGGGCATATCTGCCCTGGGAATCTAGGCTAGTAGTCGGAATCTAACCTTGTATTTGTGACCCTGTATTTGGGCAACAACCATTATAGAGATGACGCTTATGACTGCGTATGTTATTGGCCGCGTAACGAAGAATCACGACCCCGCCTGGGTGGCAGAGTACCTGGAGACGATCGAACCCTTGTTCCTGCGTCACGGCGCAAAGGTTATTAGTCGTTCTTTTGCCGTGGAAAAACTCGAGGGAACTGAATCGCCGTCCGCGGCAGTGGTTCTGATTGAATTCCCCTCGGCGGAGCATGCACGTGCTTGGTACCGAGATGAGGATTATGCGCCCCTCATCCGACTGCGACAGAGCGGCAGCGAAACGGAGATTGAGCTGCTGGGCTGAATTGCATGTTGGGTGCCTTCAATTATGATCAGGCTGATTATCAGTTGACGCCGGAACTGATTAACGAGGATTTCGTGGCCTATATTTTTTTTTAAAAACAAGGTTTCCTGATCATCACTGATCATTAGCTTGCTTAGTAATATAAGTTTTTAAATCCCCCTTTTTAAAAGTCTCTTCTCTTTATATTCGCCGTCCAAGGTAGCGCCAAACAGGCCAATTGATATTTGGCATAGGCGTGGACAATATCGGCTTGATACACTATTCATCCTGTTTTTTTCAGGCGTTCCTATATGTGCTGATAAAGGTCTTTTATGGGAAAACGAAATATTTCGATGCTTAGCGATGCTCAAGTCTCGGCTTTATTGATAGAGGAAGTCGTTGGTCACTTCGGCGGCGGCAGGGTGGAGGCCGTCGAGAAGCTTTCCGGTGGCGCTTCGAGAGAAACCTGGTCTTTCGACTGGCTCGATGATGCCGGCAATGTCACGGGCCTGATTTTGCGCCGCGATCCGGGCGATACCGGCAGTTCCGGAGAAGAGGGATGGCGGGGCGGAAAAACCACCTACTCGCTGGATCGTAGCACCGAGGCGGCATTACAAAGAGTGGTTTACGAGGCCGGTGGGCTGGTGGCAAAGGTCCACTTTGCGTTGCCGGAAGACCACAGGCTGGGCGGCTGTTACATCATGGATCGCATCGAAGGGGAAGCACTCGCCCCGCGTATTTTGCGTGATGAAAGCTTTGCCGGTGCCCGCAAGACCATGGCTTATCAGTGTGGCGAAATCCTCGCTAAATTGCACGGGATTAATCCCGCTACGCTGCCCAGCGCTATGGTGCAGGTGTCGGCGCGGGAGTTGATTGCGCAACAACGGGAGATGATGGACGGTATCAGTGATTACTATCGCCATGAAACGGCACTTGGTCGCCCTGAATATCATCCTGCCTTTGAGCTGACCTTTCGCTGGCTGGAACAGCATTGCCCTAAAGACGCGATGGCTGGCTTAGTGCACGGCGATTTTCGCAACGGCAATTTTGTTGTTGGCCCAGAGGGTATTCGCGCTGTACTCGATTGGGAAATCGCTCATATCGGCGATGGTATGGAAGACCTGGGCTGGGTCTGCGTGCGGGCCTGGCGTTTTGGTCAGCACGACAATCCGGTCGGTGGCTTCGGTCAGCGGGAGGATTTATTTGCCGGCTATGAAGATGCCGGTGGCCGCAAGGTGGACCCGAAAGTGGTGCACTTTTGGGAGGTGCTGGGTTCATTAAAATGGGGTATAGGCTGCATGTTTCAGGCTTACAAGCCTATATCCGGCCTGGTGGATTCTTTCGAACATCTGGCGATAGGTCGTCGTGCCTGCGAAAACGAAATTGACCTTCTAGCCCTCATTGAAGAAGGTTGACTGAAGGCTATTCATAGTGGAAAACCCAATGTCACCGGATAGAGTCATTGCCGAGGGGATGCTCGTAGGCATCAAAGTTGTTTTGTGAAAAGATGAGCTATGCAAGTTATCGGGAGAGCCTGACTCAGTGAGGTCAGCGAAGTAAGATCGACCAGGCTTGGCGCTGCTCAGGGTTTTTTTGAAGAGTCCTGTTTCATTTTTTCTTTTAAATCGGCAAAAGGACTGAAGGTAGCCGCTGCCACTTCCGTCTGTTCTGTGCTGCCATAGCGAACAAAGTCGACAAACTTGGTGTGTTCTTCATCGTGACAATAAACGCAGAGTAATTCCCAGTTACTGCCATCGGAGGGATTATTGTCGTGATTATGATCGCGGTGGTGGACGGTTAATTCTCGTAAATTAGTGCGGGTGAATTCGCGGCTACAGCGACCACAAATCCAGGGGTAGAGCGTTAAGGATTTTTCTCGGTAGCCACTTTCCCGTTGTGCGATATAGCTACGCTGCTCAGCGAGCAGGCGATCCATTTTTTCTGTGTTGACTGTTTTTTTATCGCTCATGATATTGGCCGCTCAGTTTTATTTTATGCGCTCGATTTGGCAGGTATTAAAACCGGATAAATTTCGGTTCCGCCAGGGCCCTTAAATCATCCGGCATAAGCACGGCTTTGCGGGCTTCAAAATCAAATAATGTGCCAGTGGTTTCAACGGTCGCGATAGTCTCTTTGGTGCCAGCGTTAAAAAACCAGTGGAAGAAGTACTGGGTTTTACCGCGCATTTCTCGCAGGCCACTTTTGGTCATTAAGGTATCACCAGCTCTGAAGGAACCGTGAAACTCAATATTGTATTCCAGCGCGGCACTGCCGAGGCCGTTCTCGTTTCGGTAGGCGGGTGTCAGGCCATACTGGCGCTGTAAGTGGGTGACGGCATCGGAGCAGCGGGACATAAAAAAGCGGGGGTGCAGGTAACCTCGCGCGTCACACTCCCAGGGTTCGATTGTGCCTCTCGCCGTATCGAACAGGCCGTATTTTTCTGCGGTCGCCAAATCTTTTTTCGGGGGTTGGGGCTGACTTTGTTTGGGACGTAAATTTTCGGGTGGATCGATGGTGATGGCTTCAGCCGCTGTGTGGGTGCTGTCGGGAAATACCACGGCTTTGCCGGTGCGCAGGTCGATTAGCTCAAGGTCGATAACAAAGCGCGCAGCGATGGCGCCACTATCCAGATTACGGGCTTCGCTAAAGGTGGTCAGGGTACTTTCGCCCATGGAGAAAATACCGGTATAAACCGTGTAGCTTTCACCATTGCGCATTTCGCGCATGTATAAAACCCGTTCCGCCCGATGCACAAGGGCGAGGTTTGGATTGTCGGATAAACCTAGAAGCACCTGCAGTTGCCCTACGGTTTCTGCAGAGCGGGCTAGGTAGTGCTGGACGTTCATGTGTTCCATCACGTCGCATTCCCAGGCTTTGACATTGGCTCTCACGGTCGGTGTCATTGCGCCCATTTACGCTCCTCTTTATTCGAATTATTCAGATTGATTTGTTTATACGGGCTTGCAAACAATGTTGATTGTTAGTCTGTTGACCTGTCTACCGGGTGAATAATGGATGGATGCTGCGGTTCCGGCATCTACTACTCGTTTAAACTTTTTACGCTGTTCAATGCTGGGATCAAAAGAAACCCGGCAGCTGGCCTGGCGCTGGTCCAGGTTATTGAGCACCAGGATGACGGTGGAGCCGACCTCAATGGTGCTGGCGCGATCAATGATTTTTAGGCCGTTAAATTGACGTTTTATATCGATAGGGAAAGTCGCAGCGGATAGGTTCTGACAAGCGAAGGCCAAGACGATAATGAGTAAAACTCCCAGGCGAGTGGGTGGATTGAAATTTAACAAATGTTGACCCTCGGTTTATTAAAGCCCGTTACTTAAAGTTGCAGGTTAGTGGTGATATTTTTTGTCTTGATGACCTTGCTGTCTTTGATGCGCCTATTTGCCCTGATAAACCGGGTCTCTTTTTTCAGAGAAGGCCAGAGGGCCTTCAGCGGCATCGTCGGTTTTAAATACGCGTTCGGCAATGATCGCTTCCGTAGAAAAGGCTTCTCCCCAACCCATATTGTAAGTCAACAATGCCGCCTCTTTAGCTGCCTGCACAGCGAGGGGGCCATTACTGCAAATAATCTCGGCATATTTTTCGCATTCTGCCATGACCTGATCGGCAGGTACGACTTTGTTAATCAGACCAAACTGTACGGCTTCTTCGGCGCTGATCATCCGACCAGTAAGAAGAATATCCATAGCGTGACAATAGGGTATCTGCCGAGGCAGGCGGACGTGAGAGCCGCCGCCGGGAACAATCCCCCAGTGTACCTCGGGCAAACCAAATTTTGCGTGGGGGGCGGCGATACGAATATCCGTGCCCTGGATGATTTCAGTGCCGCCAGCCAGACAAAAGCCGTTGATGGCGGAAATAATAGGTTTGTAGATGCCCGAGAAAAATCGCCGGGTGGGATCAGACATAAAGCGTGCGCCCTGATCGGCCTGTTCCTTGAATTTGGTAATAGTGAGCTTGAGGTCAGCGCCCGCTGAAAACGACTGTTCTCCGGCACCGGTGAGAATCAGCACCAATAATTCGTCATCATTCTTAAAGTCTTCGCCGATAAGGTCTATTTCATCCATCATCTTGGGGGTGATGGAATTCATTTCGGTGGGGCGGTTGAATGTCATGTAGGCGATTTTGCCCTTCTTTTCGTACAAGAGGTCGTCGTCCAGGCCAGCTATGCTCAAAGTGCTTCTCCAAAGGTTAATGATGGTGGCGGGACGATACAGTGAGTGGCCCAATCGAATCAAATATAACGATGACCTGCGGGGACTTTTACTAGAGCATCAGCATCGGTCTTAACACTCTCTCGTTAAACAACGGTATGCTGGCCCGAACGACTAATTATCAACAGATAACCATCAATGTTTATTAACCAGGAGATAGGAATATGCAAGATAAAGTGGTGATGATTACCGGAGCTGGCTCTGGGATAGGACGCGAGTCGGCCCGGCTGTTTGCCGCAGAGGGTGCCAAAGTGGTGGTGTCGGATATTAATGCTGAAGCGGGCGAGGCAACGGTCGAACTGGTCAAGGAGGCCGGCGGCGAGGCAGCTTTTATCCAGTGTGACGTATCAAAAGGCCCACAGGTTGAAGCGCTGGTGCAGGGCGCGGTGGATACTTACGGCAGGCTGGATGCAGCGTTTAACAATGCCGGGGTGGAGGGCGATACCCAGGCGACGACTATCACTTGCACCGAGGAAAATTTTGACCTCAATATTGCGGTCAATCTGAAAGGTGTGTGGTGGTGTATGAAGTATGAGATCGAGCAATTCCTGCGCCAGGAGACATCCGGCGCAATCGTCAACACCTCGTCGTTGGCGGGATTGAAGGGTGTGCCTCGCGGCAATGCCTATGTGGCAGCTAAGCATGGTGTGATTGGCATGACCAAGTCGGCCTCTCTGGAATTTGCCCGTAAGGATATTCGCGTTAATGCAGTTTGTCCGGGGGCCATCGAAACACCCATGCTTAACCGTATCGTCAAAGGTTCTGAAAAAGGCTATGAAACCATGCGCAAAATGGAACCCGTGGGTCGTCTGGGTAAGCCCAGTGAGATAGCCGAAGCCGTGGTGTGGTTGTGTTCAGACAAGGCTTCGTTTGTCACTGGCCTGGCGATGTCGGTCGATGGCGGCAGTTATGCGCGTTAATACGGTTTGCCCTAGGCTTATTCGTAAACCGGTACTGGAAAGAAGGTTTGAGGGAAAACCTTAAATGGAGGTAGCAATGTTGGGCTTTGAGCCATTTGGTCGCTTTGGCGTGCTCGCCGAAATCGGTGAGGCCGCAGTGTGGTTATATTCTGACAATGCTTCTTTTGTGACCGGGCACGCCATGGTGGTCGACGGCGTGCGATTGCTTGCTTGGAGTGTGTCGGGATCTCGCTGAAATCTATGATTGGCGTTTTGGCGGGGCTTGTAAGGTAATTCCACTGGCTTGGCGAAGCCAGTTTTCAGGCCTTAGTTTCGTCGGGCCTGGCGGGTAAGCCGGTGACTCTTAGTGCTTGTCGAGCAGGATTTGCGCTTTAATCTGGTTTATTCAACTAGTACTTTATGGTAGTTTATCCCCGACCTAAAGCATTCCTTGATTCTATAAAACACATACAACAAATAACATACTATAAACAGGATACTACGGAGAGTGACATGACTCGTATCAGCAAACTACTTCCAATTGCTGGCCTTGCGGCTGCATTGGTTGTTTCTAGCTCAGCGTTTTCGACGTCTGATAAAAGCAAGCAGTCCAAATATGAACCCGCGCGGAATGCGCAGGGCCACCCCAACATGCAGGGCACCTGGGATTTCCGCACTTTGACTCCCCTTGAGCGCCCTACTGCGATGGCGGACAAAGCAACGTTTGATTCAGCAGAAGAAGAGGAAGCGTATCGAGCGAGAGCGGTAGAGCTCAATGATGTCGATGTGCAAAGGGATTCTATGGGCAACCAGGATGTTGAGGGTGCTTACAATAACTTCTGGATGGATTACGGCACGGAATTGAACGAGGATCGACGGACTTCGCTGATCGTTGATCCACCCAATGGTCGCTTGCCTGCTCTTACCTCTGCAGCATTAGCTGGCTTAAAGAAGAACATTTTACGTGACCAGTATCCGGTTCGAGACATTCTGTCTCTGCAAATGGATAATCTGACGTTTCGGCCGGAAGGGCCAGAATCAGTTGGGCTTTCAGAGCGTTGCCTGTTGAGTTTTAATGCCGGCCCGCCACTAATGCCAAATGCCTACAATAACAATATCCGCATTATACAAACGCCTAATTATGTGGTGATCTTTACTGAAATGATTCACGACGCGCGGATTGTTCCCATGGACGGTAGAGCACATCTGCCGGGAGGCGTACAAAAATGGACGGGGGATTCGCGGGGTCACTGGGATGGCGATACGCTGGTCGTTGAAACTCAAAATTTTACCGACAAAACACCGACCTACCAGTTGCCGCTAAACCTTAATAATCTGGAAAGGAATGGCGCGCCGGGTTCGGGCAAAAATATGAAACTTACCG
>JAHRWI010000311.1 GCA_019090225.1 Porticoccaceae bacterium | reverse complement strand
ATGGCCATCAGCGAAATACATCACGTCGCATTAACTGTTTCTAACCTGGATAAATCCATAGCCTTCTATGAGAAATATCTTGGCTTCCGTAAAACTCTGGACATGCCTCTCACCGGCACCATCACTGAAAAATTGCTTAAGCTCAAACCCGGTACGGTTGGCCGCTCGGTGATCTTGCAGCAGGGCAAAAGCATGGTCGGTGAGGTGGAGTTGATTGAGTTTGATCCACCCAGCGCCAACCAGAGCGGGCCAAAGCGTCCCGGTGATCCCGGGGTATTTTTATTGTCTTTTGAAGTCACCGAAGAGCAATTGGTCGATACCCACAAACGGCTCAGCGCTGAGGGCATCGAATTTTATAACGAGCCGGTGGACCTGGAGCTAAAAGGCTACGGAACCTTAAAGGCCATTATTTTTGAAGACCCGGACGGGGTGATGATCGAGTTAATTCAGCTTCCAGCCCTGGAAGATGTGAAAGCTTACCGGGCCTCTTCTGGCAATTAGGCATGGCAAGTGGGCTCTGTAAGTAAGCTCGACAAGCAAATAGCTACATTGCGGCTTTAAACCGACATTCAGCGCAGGCGCCGAGCCCGATAATATGCCTCTTCTGATATTTCGTGATAATCGGTGGCCTGTTTCTGGAAAGCCTTTTGAGATTCATAGACCCGCTTTGCCTGGGGGTCTTTGGCCACCAGCTCAGCCAGCACCTCATCCGAGATCCGGTGTAACTCAATCAAGACGTCATCAGGCAAGCGACGCACCTGTACCCCGTGCTCATCGACCAAAGAGACCAAAGCCGCATTATTTCGCGCCGTATATTCGTCGAGCATATTTTGATTGGCAGCACGCGCCGCAGTTTCGACCATGGCCTGCAGATCATCCGGTAACGACTCCCAGGCCTGCTTATTGACCACCAACTCCAGCGAGGAGCCTGTCTCCTGCCAGCCTGGATAATAGTAATACTTGGCGATCTGATGGAAACCAAACGCCATATCATTGTAGGGCGCGACCCATTCGGTCGCATCAATCACCCCGGTCTGCAAAGCCGTATATAACTCACCGCCGGGGATGGTTACCGATTCGCCACCAGCCCGAGTAATCACCTCACCACCCAGGCCGGGGATGCGCATTTTCAAACCTTTGATATCGTCGAGGCTGTTAATTTCCCGATTAAACCAGCCCGCCATTTGCACGCCGGAATTACCCCCGGCAAAAGGCACCAGGTTAAACGGTTCGTAAACCTCTCGCCAAAGCTCAAGACCACCCCCGTAATGCAACCAGCCGTTCATTTCCTGAGCGTTGAGGCCAAAGGGCACCGAGGTGAAAAACACTGAGGCAGGCACTTTGCCCTTCCAGTAATAGGCCGCTCCATGCCCCATTTCTGCAGTGCCCTGGGATACCGCATCAAAAACTTCCATCGCTGGCACTAGCTGCCCCGCACCAAAAACTTTAACCGTGAGACGACCATTACTCATGCGCCCGACCAGTTCAGCAAAATACTCCGGCGCGGTACCCAGGCCAGGGTAATTCTTGGGCCAGGTAGTGACCAGTTTCCACTCAAATTTTTGTTGGGCTACAACATCGCCATCACCCTGCTGCTCAGCACTTGCTTGTGTCGTACCCGGTTCGCCACCACATGCAACTACAAACAATGCGCATATGACCAAAATCACTGATTTTTTTATCACTTGCTCCCCCCAATTTAATATTTTTCTACCGCACTTTTAACTAAGCGTTTTTTAACTCAGTTTAAATTAGCACCTTTCAAAGCGCTGCGAGTTTGGCATATTGCAGTACCAGCCATTTCGCTCCTTCCTGATCAAAATTGACCTGTACCCTGGCGTGAGGTCCGGTGCCTTCAAAATTAAGCACCACACCTTCACCAAAGATTCCATGCTGCACTCGCTGACCAAGATCTAAACCACCCACCGCTGGCTCAGGCAAACTGCTTTGCTTGCCATAGGGTTTTTTACCATAGCTGCTTGGCCGACTGATACTGGCGGACAAGCGCACCTCTTCAATCAAGTCCGCTGGAATATCCCGCACGAAACGAGATACCGGATTAAAGGATTCGCTGCCGTACAATTGCCGCGCTTCGGCAAAGGTAATGTAGAGTTTTTTCATCGCCCGGGTAATACCCACGTAACAAAGTCTGCGCTCCTCTTCGAGCCGACCCGGTTCCTCCACCGACATTTTGTGGGGGAAGAGGTTTTCCTCCACCCCGGCCAGAAACACCAGGGGAAATTCCAGACCCTTAGCCGAGTGCAAAGTCATCAACTGGACGGCGTCTTCATCCGCATCGGCCTGGCGCTCCCCGGCATCCAGCGCTGCGGCATCGATAAATTGTCGCAGGGTCGATTGATCTTCGTCCTCTGGCTCAAAGGCTTTACAGGCCGTGACCAGCTCACCGAGGTTTTCTACCCGGGCCTCACCACGCTCGCCTTTTTCTCGACCATGAAAATCAATCAGTCCGCTGGTTTTAAGCACACGCTCGGCGACCTCATGAAAACATAAGTCGCTGTCTTCACGGGGCAGGCTGTTAATTAAATCCAGGAAGCTCTGTACCGCATTGGCAGCGCGTCCCGGCAAGTCGGGTTTGATGGCTTCGGCTGCCTGCCAAAGAGACATACCTTTAGCCCGCGCTAATTCCCGCAGGCGTTGTACGGTTTTATCGCCAATGCCGCGATTCGGGGTATTGATGACCCGCTCGACAGCGGTGTCATCGTGGCGATTGAGTATCAAACGCAGATACGCAATGGCATTTTTGATCTCGGCCCGCTCATAAAAACGGTGGCCGCCGTAAATGCGATAAGGTATTTGCAGACGCAGCAGGGCTTCTTCCAGAACCCGGGACTGAGCATTGGAGCGATAGAGAATGCCCACCTCACTACGTAAATTGCCGGTGCTGGCCCAGTCCTGAATTCTATCGCCAATAAACCGCGCTTCGTCCTGCTCATTAAAACCCGCATACAGAGAAATAAGCTCGCCATCGCCCGCTTCGGTCCACAGGTTTTTACCCAGGCGTTCGGCGTTCCTTTCGATAACCGCATTGGCAGCACCGAGAATAGTGCCGGTGGAGCGGTAATTTTGTTCCATCTTTACGGTGCGCGCGTGTTTAAAATCGCGGCTGAAATGCTGGATGTTTTCTATCCGGGCACCGCGCCAACCGTAGATCGACTGATCATCATCGCCAACGGCGGTTACCACGCCTTTATCGCCGGCCAACATGCGCAACCAGGCATATTGGATGGCATTGGTATCCTGAAATTCATCGACCAGAATATGTTTAAAACGCTGCTGATAATGACTTAATAAAACCGGATTATTGAGCCACAATTCATGGGCTCGGAGCAGCAATTCGGCAAAATCAACCGCACCGGCACGATCACAGGCCTCTTCATAAGCCTTATAAACTGTCAGCATGGTTGCTACAAAGGGATCATCGCTGTGTTGAAGGTGGCGAGCACGGAGACCTTCATCCTTTTGCTCATTGATATACCACTGGGCCTGGCGGGGAGGCCAACGATCGCTGTCAATCTCCAGGGTGCTATAAACCCTTTTAATTAAACGCAGTTGATCATCGGCATCGAGGACCTGAAAGGTTTCACTCAGACCGGCTTCCTGCCAATGCATTTTCAGCAACCGATGGGCAAGGCCATGGAAGGTGCCCACCCACATGCTGCGCGGCGCCTGGCCCAGCAGATCATAAATGCGCTCACGCATCTCACGGGCGGCTTTGTTGGTGAAGGTCACCGCTAAAATTTCGTGGGGCGACAGGCCTTCGACCTGCACCAGCCAGGCAATGCGAT
>JAHRWI010000310.1 GCA_019090225.1 Porticoccaceae bacterium | reverse complement strand
TGCCGTCAAACTTCAAGGTCGCGCTGAGCAAGCAGGCACCGGCCAGGAATTCGCCGAGCAGGTGGGCAATAGCTGGCGGGTAATTGGTCTGGCCAAGAATGGTTTGGTAACTTTCTTGAAGCGATAAAATTTCGCCGCGAATATCGCTATTGTCGAAAATAAAGCGTTGTCGTACATCATTTTCTGGATTTGTCATTGGCTGACCATCGATTGAATACCCAAATTCGAGGCTGCGGGAACGTACGGAAGATGCACGCTGCTGCTTAGTTAAGACGGTTTAGCTGAAACTGTCCAGTTGAGCTGGTCTAGTTGAATCGCCGATCACTGTTCGTAGTAAATGCAGGAAAAGTTTCGGTGCTTACAGCTTGTCCAGGTCGCGAAACTGATGTATTTGCCGACGTTCCTTTTTGCTGGGTTTGTGGTTGCTGGCTAGATGACCTCCATGAGCAGCTTTTCTTTCAGCAGCGCTTTGCTCCCGTCGAGCCAGGCTATCCTGGGTTTCAGTGTAGAGCCTGGCGGCCTCGGGCGCACCGCGACGTTGATCTGAGAGCTTTTCCACCAGAATTTCTTTTTCGTCCCAGCCCTGGCGGATGATGAGGGTTTCGCCAATTTTTATATCTTTGCTGGGTTTGACTCGCTGACCATCAATACGGATCTTGCCACCTTCGATAGCTTTTTTTGCCAGCGCCCGGGTGCGGAAAAAACGGGCTGCCCAGAGCCACTTGTCTATACGGGTTTTTTCCATGGGGTTATGGGTGTGCTGTTTCGCGGGTGTTTATCATTTGAATGGTTCCAGAGATGGGTAATAAATTTAGCTTTTTGGCAATAAATCGCCAAAGCAATCAATTGCCGGAAAAGTCAGGTCGGTTCTCGGGGCTTTGCTGCTGTCCGGTTGGCGAATGCATAGAAGATGCCCGATACCATGGTTTTGTGCGGTCTTGAGCATGCTCTCGGTATCGTCAATAAACAAGGTTCGCGCCGGCTCGAAGATGATCTCCTGTTGCAGTCGCAACCAGAATGTGTCGTGTTCCTTGGGAGCGCCATAATCGTGGGAGGAAATGATCGCGTCAAAATGCTCGCCGATACCGGTGATCTCCAGTTTTATATCAAGACTGTGGCGATGGGCGTTGGTAATGAGTACTCGTTGAGTGGTATTAGCGCCAAGGTGGCTTAAGAACTCGGTCGCGTAGGGCCGCTCAGCGATAAGATGCTGGAGCTCTCTTTTTAGCGCGGGGATATCCATGGCCAATTGTTCAGACCAGTAATCGGTGCAGTACCACTCGATGGTGTTACGTTTCTCATCAAAGCGTCGATAGAGCTCGTCGAGAGCTTGATCCGGTTCGATCCGGTGATGTTCAGCATAGCGGGCCGGTAGAAAATGCTGCCAGAATTGATTGTCAAAATGCAAATCCAGGAGAGTGCCATCCATGTCGAGCAATACGGTGTCGATGGTGTTCCAGTCGATCATGGCGGATAATGTCTTATTACACATAATTTGAACCTCGAAGTATGCCGATTAAACCAACCATTTTGAAGCGCCATCGGGTGGCTCAGACCCGTCTGTTTCAGGTCGAGCAGCTGGATCTGAGGTTTTCCAACGGTGTGGAGCGTACCTATGAACGGCTGGCATCATCAGGGTATGGCGCTGTTGCCATTGTTCCTGTTACCCGTGAAGGCAAGGTTATTTTGGTACAGGAATATGGCGCTGGTATTAACGGTTATCAATGGGGTGTGCCTAAGGGCGCTATTGACCCCGGCGAAACTCAGATTGAGGCTGCGAATCGAGAGTTAATGGAAGAGGCTGGGGTAGGGGCGCGCTCGCTACTTTACTTGAAGAATATTCATATGAGTCCTTCTTACATGGAGCGCTCTATCGATATTGTTTTTGCCGAAGATCTCTACGAAGCTTCTTTGCCTGGTGACGAGCCTGAGCCCTTAGCGAAAATGGAATGGTCCTTGAGCGAGCTGCCAGAATTGCTCGGTAGAGAAGATCTAAGTGATGGCGTTACTATTGCCGCGCTTTTTTTGGTCAGGGACTATCTTCAGGATAGAGACGCTCTTGAAGCAAAAAAAACCTCTTGAAACTAGAAAGTATGGGCTGCGAGCAGCAAGCTTTTAACAAGGCGCGTTTGTCTGATGCTTAAGTCAGCTACTATAAGTCAGGCGCTTAAGCTAGGCAGTAAACCAACTAAGCAAATTCCTGCTTAGTATTTTTCTTAAGTTTTCATAGTATCAATAGGGAGTGAGTGTGGATTCTCATGTATTGGATGATGTTATAGCGTTGGCAGTAAAGGCTGGTGAGGCAATTCTCGAAGTCTATGGCAGCGATGATTTTGAGGTGGTGCAAAAGAAAGATGATTCTCCGGTAACGGCTGCTGATCTAGCCGCTCACCTTGTCCTCCAGGCCGGTCTCGAAGTCATGCTTGATGGTGTACCAGTATTGTCTGAGGAGTCAGACATTCCCAACTTTGCCACTCGGCGCCAGTGGAAGAAATACTGGATTATTGACCCACTTGATGGCACCAAAGAGTTTATTAACCGTAATGGTGAGTTCACCGTTAACATCGCGCTTATTGAAAACTGTGTGCCCGTGCTCGGTGTTGTTCATGTGCCAGTGACAGGTGTTACCTATTCAGGCCTTGGTGGGCAAGGTGCTTTTAAGCAGGAAGGCAATGGCCCAAGAACAGCGATCGCTGTGCGCTCAATGGCCGACCGTGGCGGCGCTGATAGTCCCATTGAAGTAGTGGCCAGTAGACGCCATGGCGCAGGCGCGGTGGACTCGCTATTAGAGAGGCTTAGCAGTCAGCTAGGCGCTGTGGAGACCTGCAATATGGGTAGCTCGCTTAAGTTATGTCTTGTCGCTGAAGGCGAGGCGGATATTTACCCCCGATTGGCTCCTACTATGGAATGGGATACTGCGGCGGCTCAGGCGGTTGTCGAGGCGGCCGGTGGCGTTGTGCTCGATGTTGATTTAAAGCCGATGCGTTATAACACCAAGGACGACCTACTTAATCCTCATTTTTATGTGCTTGGCGATCAGGCATTTTCCTGGGACGAGCTGTTAGTCTGATGGCAGTCGATTGGCTTATACGGGTTTTAAACCTGGGCGCTATCACTCCCTAAAAAATATCTTCAGGCATGGGGGTGGGATGACTATCGTACGCGCTTGATGATCCTGATTGATCAACGTCGGCCGGGATATTTTCTTCACGGAATAATTCAAAAATCGCGTTTTGCGTGTTTGCGGCCGCTCTTAAACCGCTAGTGGGATCAATTTTTACGGATACCAAACCCTCGGGTTGAGGATGAAAGCGTTGCTTTTTCCCAGCTAAGGCTGTGGCCATGTAGTCCATCCAGATCGGCAGTGCTGCCGATCCTCCAAACTCCCTTCGTCCCAATAACTTGTTGTCGTCAAAGCCCAACCAAACGGTAGTTACCAGATCAAGGTTGTAACCTGAGAACCAGGCGTCTCGAGGCCCGTTGGTGGTGCCTGTTTTGCCCGCGATATCTGCTCGCTTCAAAGCCTTCGCCTTGACACCGGTGCCGCGAATGATGACGTCTTTTAGCATTGAATCAATTAGATAGGCGACGCGGGGGTCTATGATCTGTTTGGCTGCTGGACGCGGCTCTGAGCCGGTTATCGCCCCAGATGTGTGGTTCGTCGGGTTAGCTTCTTCGGGCGTGCTGGCTGTCGCAGTAGAGTCTATCAGCGTATCTATTGAGGGAGCTTCGAGAGAATTAACCTGATCTGGATTGTCGAGGGTCGTAGGGCTTGTCAGATCAGATGAAGCCTCGTTCAATTCGCAGCTCCGGCAGACAGTAGGGCTATTGGCCTGATAAACCACTTCGCCGTCCAGGTGTTCAATTCGTTCGATCAAATACGGCTCTATTTTGTAACCACCGTTGGCAAAAGTTGCGTAGCCAGCGGCCACTTTAATGGGAGTCAAAGCGTGGCTTCCGAGCGCTAATGAAAGATCCTGGGGTAGTTCATCCTTATCGAAACCAAACTTATCAATGGTCTCCAGTGCGGTATTAATACCAATACGGCGCAACACCCGGATAGACACCAAGTTTCTTGAGCGATAAAGAGCTTCTCTTAATCGGGTGGGGCCGTAAAACTGGCCACTGCTGTTTTCAGGACGCCAAGCTTTTTCTGTGGTATCACCATCGAAGACGACCGGCGCATCGTTAACAATGCTGGCGGCCGTCATACCCTGTTCGAGGGCGGCTGTGTAGATGAAGGGTTTAAAATTTGAACCGGGTTGCCTTTTTGCCTGATAGACACGATTGAAATGACTTTGGTAAAAATCGAAACCGCCGGTGAGAGCTTTGATGGCACCAGTGTCCGGGTCAAGTGAGATTAGGGCTGACTGTGCCTGGGGTAACTGGGTCAGATAAGGGATATTGTTTTCATCATAATTTATCCGTATTAAATCGCCGGGTGAAAAGATATCTGCTAGCACTTTGATGGTGGGGCCACGATGGTTTTCAGAAATAAATTCACGCAAACTCGACAGGGTTTTGTGTTTACTGCTTAGCAACAACTCTTCGTCGGATGAAGTAATGACAGATAAACCTGTTTCGCTTACGGCTTTAATAATAGCAGGCTGCAAACCGGCGATGATAGGCGTGTTCGTCAGTGTGGTTTGCCATTGCTCAGGATCGTCTACATGTGTTTCAGGGCCGTGATAGCCATGTCGCCAGTCATAGGCGCTAAGCCCTTTTCTCAGCGCCTGATCGGCTTTTTGTTGCAAGGTGCTATTTAGCGTGGTTATGACTGCGTAGCCATTTGTGTAAGCGGCAAGGCCTAGCTCAGCTAAGGCTTTGGCGCGAGCGTGTTCGGCGGCGTAGGGCGCATTATAGTCAATTATCGGCCCGTGGTATTGAGCGCTAATCCGGCTTTTTAAGGCGCTTTGGTGCTTTGCTGCGCTGATAAAGCCCAATTTAAACATACGGTTCAATATCCAGTCGCGGCGCTTCATAGCGCGCTCTGGGTTGATAATCGGGTTGAATGTGGACGGTGCTTTAGGAAGTCCGGCAATCATCGCCAACTGAGACAAACCCAGTTTCCTGATCGATTCCCCATAATATGTCAGTGCAGCAGCCTCAGCACCGTAAGCGCGATTACCGAGGTAAATCTTGTTGGCGTAAAGAGTAAAAATATCATTTTTACTGAGTTCATCCTCAATGCGGAGGGCGAGCAATATTTCGTTAAATTTGCGAATAAAACTCCGTTCCCTGGTAAGAAAAAAATTTCTAGCAAGCTGCATAGTAATAGTGCTACCGCCAGTTTGTATGTGCCCCGTAGTGGCGAGTTCTATGCCGGCACGTAATAAGCCTTTAAAATCCACACCGATGTGTTGATAAAAGGCGTCATCCTCGGCCGCTAAAACCGCTTGGACGAATAAGAGAGGAATTTCTTCGAAAGTTACAGGCGAGCGACGCTTTTCGCCAAACTCGCCGATTAGTTTTAAATCTTGTGAATAAACCCTCAAAGGCGTTTGAAGTTTAACGGTTTTTAGGGTTTCCACGGATGGTAGTTTAGGGCTAAGGTACAAATACAGGCTGGCGGCAGCTAAGAGGCTGCATCCGACCGCTGGGATTAGGAGGAGTCGGATGAATTTAAAAATTAGCCGGAGTGTTAGTTTCATAGGCGTTTATTTGCGGCATTGAAATGGAAATGAAGGGCATTATACTGCCGAAGCGTTGCCAATAAATACTTGCAAAGTTATGATAATAAGTTAAGGTGCGTTGTTATCAGGTTTGCATAAGCACAGGATTTTATAAATAAAAATGGGAATTTTTTCTTTTTTAGACAGAGCGTCGAAATCGATCTTAGGGATTGATATAACTTCCTCTACAGTTAAATTGCTCGAATTAAGCAAGAGCGGTAGCGGTTATAAGGTCGAAAGCTACCTTGTGAAGCCGTTACCTCCAAATACGGTGGTTGAAAAAGATATAAAAGACGTAGAAGCACTTGCCGACGTGATGCGAAAGGTGGTTGCTCAAGCAAAAGTCAAACACAAAGACGCCGCCGTTGCCGTGGCAGGCTCAGCTGTCATAACTAAAGTCATTGAAATGCCTGGTGATTTAAGTGAAGAGGGCATGGAATCCCAGCTTTCCGTAGAGGCAGATCAATATATCCCCTATCCACTTGATGAGGTGGCGTTAGATTTCGAATTGATAGGGCGGTCTGAGGTTAACCCAGATCAGGTTGATGTGTTGTTAGCGGCCTGTCGCCGAGAGACTGTTGAGGTGCGAGCGGAAGCTTTGGAGTTGGCAGGGCTTAAATCGAAGATCGTCGATGTTGAGGTTTTCGCAGTTGAGAGGGCATTTAAGCTGATAGCGACCCAGATGGAGGACTTGGGCGAGCAAGTTGTGGCCATTGCAGATATTGGTGCGACTATGATGACTCTCAGTGTTCTTGTTGAGGGTAAGACTTTATATACCAGGGAGCAAGCTTTTGGCGGCAAACAGGTGACTGAAGAGATTCAACGTCGCTATGGTTTATCCCTCGAAGAAGCAGGGCAGGCTAAGAGGCAAGGTGGTTTGCCTGAGGACTATGAGCCGGAAATACTGGTGCCATTTAAAGAGGCGTTAATACAGCAAATATCAAGATCCTTGCAGTTTTTCTTTTCTTCCAGCCAATACAATTATGTCGATCAGCTAGTGTTGGCCGGGGGAGTGGCGGCAATGGAAGGTTTGAGAGCAGAGGTAGAAGAGAAGCTGGGGTTACCTACGATGATCGCTAATCCTTTTGCGGATATGGCTGTTAGCAATAAAGTAGATGCTGTGGCGTTGGCGATGGACGCCCCAGCGATGTTGGTAGCGGCAGGGTTGGCGTTAAGGAGCTTTGAATAGTATGGCTAACATTAACCTGCTCCCCTGGAGAGAAGAGCACCGCCAGGAGAAGCGTAAGGAGTTCGCGGGTGTTGTTGTAGGTGTACTAGTTATTGGGTTGTTTTCGGTTTTGGCTTGGGGTCTTTGGACTAACAGCCGGATTGATGCCCAGAATAGTCGTAATGATTTCTTGAAGAAAGGGATCGCGGTTCTTGACGAGAAAGTTAAAGCAATTAGTGAATTAAAAATTCGTAGACAACAGATGCTTGATCGGATGGAGGTTATTCTTGCTCTGCAGGGTAACCGGGCGGACATCGTCAAGATCTATGATGAGTTTGTTAGGGCTACTCCGAGCGGCGTTTATTTTATTGAGATGACGAGGAGGGCTGGTAGCATATCTTTGGTGGGTTACGCTGAGTCAAATAGCCGGATTGCGGTTTTAATGAGGCAGTTGGATTCAGTGCAAATGCTTACAGAGCCGAATCTCACCAAGGTCGAGGCGGATACTATGTTGGGTGAGCTCGGGAGTCGGTTTGAGCTGCAAGTGAAGGTCGTTCAGCCTTCCGCTGACAAGGAGGCATGATCGTAATGGCTACGGATACATTTAAAGCAAAAGACCTCGAGATATCGGAATTTAATATCGAAAATATCGGCATGTGGCCGGTGTTGTATCGAGGGTTAGTGTGCGCGATTGTTTTAGTGCTCATATTAGTTTTAGGTTATTTTCTTCAACTCAAAGATCTCTATGTGGTCCTTGACTCAGCGATTGCCAAAGAAAAAGTATTACGGGCGAGTTACGAGGAAAAGGCATTTGAAGTGGCTAATTTGGAAGCCTATCGGATACAAATGGCTGAGCTTGAAGAGTCTTTTAGTGTGCTGTTGGGGCAATTACCGGGTGATACGGAAGTGCCAGGCTTACTTGAAGATATTACTGATCTTGGTTACGGGAGTAGCCTGGAAATTAAAACTATTTCCCTACAGCCCGAGAAAGCTAAGGAGTTCTACGTAGAGTTGCCTATAAAGATTGTTGCCGAGGGCGGGTATCACGATGTCGCTACATTCGTGAGTGGAGTCGCCGGCCTACCCCGTATCGTTACTTTGCATGACTACTCATTAAAATTTAACAAAGGGGAAGACCGTCAAGTTTTTGAGTTAGAAGCAAAGACCTATCGTTACAAAGGCGAGGAGGATTGAAATGAATAAAGTCGCCTCTAACAAAATTCTGCTAATCGTTGGGTTATCGTTGATGATCTTGGGGTGTAGTGGGGCAAACGAGCATGGGGATTTACAAGCGTTCATGGACGCAGCGAGGTCTCGCCCGCAAGGAGAGATAGAGCCATTGCCGACGTTTTCTATGTATGAATCGTTTAAATACAGTGTAATGGCGTTTCGTAGCCCTTTTGAAAAACCGCTGACGGTTACGGTGGGAGGTGATCAGAAAGGTAAGTTGGCGGTTAAACCTGATGAAAATAGGGAAAAAGAATATCTAGAAGGATTTAATTTAATGTCTTTAACCCTGGTTGGGACCTTTAAAAAAGATGGAACGATTTGGTCTTTAATAAATGATGGCGAGGGTAGTGTGCATCGGGTAACCGTAGGTAACTATGTCGGTAAAAACCACGGGAAAATTACCGCTGTTACCGCATCTCAAACAGACGTGATAGAAATCGTACCAGATGGTAAAACTGGCTGGGTTGAAAGGCCTCGAGCCTTGGCGCTCAAGGAGAATAATTAATGGTAAATTTTGGGGAATTTGGCATGAAGGGGATTCGTTGGCTCAATAAGTCAAGAGCGCATAAAGTTACGGCGGTTATTGGCGCAGGAATACTTCTGCAATCCATAACAATCCAGGCTGCGACTATTGAGGATATCAGCTTTTCTGCGCTGCCTAATGAGCAGTTTGAAATCAAACTCGGCTTTGATGGTCAGGCGGTGGAACCGAAAGGTTACACGGTGGAATCCCCAGCCCGAATTGTTCTCGATTTCGAAGGAACCGAAAGCGCATTGCCTGAAAAAAAATACGCTTTATCTTTCGATAATGGCGAAAGTGCGGTAGTCCTGAGTGCGGGTGGGAGAACTCGCATGATAGTCAATTTGAAGACGCCGGTTCCCTATGAGGTTGCGGTCAATGAGGGTAGTTTGACCTTGTTGGTCGGCAATAAAGCCTCGGTCGGCACGACGGGGCAAGGGTCTGGGAGCCAGGTAAGTTCATCGGCGGGCTCCAGTACGGGCACTATAGCTATTAGGCAAACTGAAAATACGGTTGAAAACGTAGATTTCAGCAGAGGTGAGGCGGGTCAGGGTATTGTATCCATTGCTTTGGCTAATGCAGCAACGCCGATCGATGTATCTAGAGAAGGTTCGTTAGTGGTGTTGTCTTTTTATCATACAACTTTGCCCGAAGCTTTAGATCGTAAGCTCGATGTAATCGATTTTTCGACACCTATCAAGACTATTGACAGCACAAGCGATGGTGCTACTACGCGGGTCGTTATAGAGACAGTAGGTGAGTATGATTATTTGGCCTACCAGGCGGATGGTCAGTACGTGGTAAGCGTGCAGCCGTTAACGAAAGAAGCGCTGGCCGATTTAAAATCCAAGTTCGAATTTTCTGGTGAAAAACTATCATTAAACTTCCAGGATATCGAAGTTCGCTCTGTACTTCAGCTAATTGCCGATTTTACCGGTCTGAATTTGGTCGCTAGTGATACGGTTACCGGTAGCATTACTCTACGTTTGGAAAATGTGCCTTGGGATCAGGCGCTTGAAATAGTGCTGAAAGCCAAAGGTCTCGACAAACGCCAGCAGGGCAATGTGTTGATGGTTGCGCCTGCTGTTGAGATTGCCGAGCAGGAGCGTTTGCAGGTGGAGGCAAATAAACAAATAATTGAATTAGCGCCGTTGGTTACCGACTTTGTCAGAGTTCGGTATGCTGATGCTCGCGAATTATTTGATTTGTTTAATGTGCGGGAAAATTCTGGTGGAGGCGACGATGAGAATGCAACGTCGAGTATATTGTCAGCGCGCGGTACGGCGATTGTTGACGAACGAACTAATACCATTATTCTAACGGATGTCCAGGAAAAAATAGATGGATTTCGTATCCTGATCGGACAAATTGATACACCCATCCGGCAGGTCGAAATAGAAGCGAGGATCGTAACTGCGACGCTCAATTATAGAAAAGAGATTGGTACCAGGTGGGGAATTTCAGGTATTCGTCGCCCAAATGATGATATTCTTTCTTTTGCAGGAACCAGGCAGGCGCAAAAGGCAGACGGGGTAATAGATGCATTCACGATCAGTTCTGACGAGATTACGGTTGATGCTTTAGGTAATGTTACGATAGATAACGAAAGCGATTTGACGCTGGCTGAAACATTGGCAGTTGATTTGGGTGCATCGCAAGCCTTTGGTAGTTTGAGCCTGGGGTTACTAAAAGATAATACTATGCTCGACTTGGAGTTAAGCGCTATGGAAGACGATGGCTTTGGTGAAATCGTTGCGAGACCTACGCTTATTACCGGAGATAAACAGGCAGCGATAATAAAATCGGGTACAGAGATTCCCTATCAAACTGGAACCTCTAGCGGTGAAACTGACCTGGAATTTAGAGAAGCCGTACTGAAATTAGAGGTTCAACCCCAAATAACGCCAGATAACCGTATTATTATGGATCTGAGCATTAATCAGGATACGGTTGGACAAATTGTGCCAACATCTGAGGGTGGTTCCGAACCCACGATCGACGTAACTGAGATTCAAACCCAGGTCCTGGTAGGAGATGGGCAGACACTGGTTCTGGGCGGGATCTTTCAGAGCGAGGAAGTAAGGGTAGTTCAGAAAGTCCCCGTACTTGGAGATATTCCGTATATCGGCAGACTATTCAGGAATGATCTAAAGGATAAATCTAGTCGCGAAATCCTGATTTTTATCACGCCGAGAATAATCAACGACGCACTTTTGGACCAGTGAGTGTGTCAATGTGTTTTCCTGGTCGGCCCGATGGGGGCCGGCAAAACAACCGTTGGCAGGCAACTAGCTAAACTGCTCCGTCTTACGTTTTTTGACCTTGATGCAGAAATCGAAGCCCGCAGTGGAGCTGACATCCCGTGGATTTTTGACGTAGAAGGTGAAGCCGGCTTCCGTAAGCGTGAAACGGCTATGTTAACCGAATTAGCCTCGAAGAATAATGTTGTGATTGCCACGGGCGGCGGTGTAGTGCTTGACCCTGGGAACAGGGTTTTGATGAGTAGTAGTGGCCTGGTTGTCTATTTTGTCGTACCGAGGGAAACGCTATACGAGAGAACATTGCGCGATACTAAAAGGCCGTTGCTACAGGTGGCGGACAGGCGTGCAGTGATTGATAAACTTCTCGCTGAGCGAGAACCCTTATACAGAGAAGTTGCCGAGCTTGTATATGAGGGTGTAAACAATAGTCCAGTGGCTACCGCAGAAGAATTGGCTCGCCTGATTCAGGCCAGTTGATGATGTGGTAGTATTACTTTCCCTGGCGCCTTTGCGTTTATAAATCTCCCCTACATTAAATTCATACTTACCAGACAATATGCATAGACTGAGCCTTGATCTTGGCGAGCGCAGCTATCCCATTTTATTTGGGCGTGGTCTATTGCGAGTGAAAGACGTACTGGAACCCTACCTCGGTCGAGAGGGGGTACTGGTTGTGACTAATGAAACTGTCGCACCTCTCTACCTCAACGATGTGCTGAAAATGTTGGGTGGGCGAAAAGTGGATCAGCTCGTCCTCCCCGACGGTGAGCAATACAAAACACTCGACACTTTAAATCTTATATTTAATACATTGCTGGAAAAAGGGCACAACCGCGGTACCGTTTTGCTTGCATTGGGGGGCGGAGTTATTGGTGATATGACGGGTTTCGCTGCAGCCTGCTATCAGCGAGGTGTTGATTTTATTCAGATCCCCACGACGTTACTGGCGCAGGTCGATTCTTCTGTTGGTGGTAAAACAGCAGTCAATCATCGCCTGGGTAAGAATATGATTGGTGCGTTTCATCAGCCCAAAGCAGTACTGATTGATATAAATACTCTGAAAACATTGCCTGATCGGGAGTTCAAATCTGGATTGGCCGAAGTGATTAAATATAGCTTGATCATCGACAGAGAGTTTTTTGCCTGGTTGGAAGAAAATATGCAGGACCTTCTAGCAAGAAAAGATCAAGCATTACTCTATGCCGTTGAAGTTTCCTGTCGGCTTAAAGCCCAGGTAGTTAGCGCCGACGAGAGAGAAGGCGGTATTCGTGCCATCCTTAACCTGGGCCATACCTTTGGTCATGCTATTGAAACTCATCAGGGCTATGGATCGTGGCTACACGGAGAAGCTATAGCAGTCGGTATGGTGATGGCCGCACAGATGTCCGGACTCATGGGCTTGCTAACCTCAAGTGACGTGGGTCGAATAGAAAATCTACTGAGGGCGGCCGGTTTACCTGTCGTTCGCCCCGAGAATATCTCGGCGCAACAGTTCCTCGATCTTATGGCTGTCGATAAAAAGGCTCAGCGAGGGATTATCCGATTGGTGTTATTAGAATCCATCGGCACGGCGATCGTCAGTGCCGACTATGATCGGTCGAAGCTGGCAGCAATTCTGGAATTACGCTAAACCAACTATATTTGTCCCGCCCCCATCCTCTGTGTAAAATGTGCGTCCTTTCGCTCTTCTGTGCTTGTAAATCTCCGCAAGAACATCCATAACATATTGATTTTATTAGAGTAAATTATGTCTAAAGGCTTGTATCGGCTAGACGAATTTCGCGACAATTGCGGTTTTGGTCTGATTGCGCATTTAAAGGGCAATGCCAGTCATGGTCTGTTGGAAAAAGCTATTGAGGCGCTGACCTGCATGACCCACCGCGGCGGTATTGCGGCTGATGGTAAAACGGGTGATGGCTGCGGCCTGCTGATGCAAAAACCCGATGGGTTTTTTAGAGGTATCGTCAAAGAAGAGCTGGCGGTGGATCTGCCGGAGCTCTATGCGGTTGGCGCCATAATGCTAGGTCAGAATGAGGCAGCGCGGGATGCGGCTAAAACGGTTATCCGGGAGGAATTAGCCCGAGAAAATTTGAGCGTAGTTGGTTGGCGAATGGTGCCGACCAATAATACTTGCCTGGGCGAAATTGCCCTGAAGTCACAACCGATGATCGAGCAGGTGTTTATTATTGCCGAAGACGAACTTGACGCTGCCCACTTCGATGCCCGGTTGTTTGTTGCCAGACGCCACATCGAAAAATCCTTAGCGGGTGAAAAAAGTTTTTATATAGCAAGCCTGTCTGCGGGCGTGGTTTGCTATAAAGGTCTGATGATGCCCGTGGACTTGCCGAGTTTTTACCCGGACCTTTCAGACTCAAGGCTGGAGACCGCTATATGTGTGTTTCATCAACGCTTTAGTACCAATACCTTGCCGGAATGGCCACTGGCCCAGCCGTTTAGAATGCTTGCCCACAATGGTGAAATTAACACTATCCTCGGTAACAGGAACTGGACGGTTGCGAGAACACCTAAATTTGATACGCTCCTGTTACCAGAATTAGCTGAACTCGAGCCTTTGGTGAATCGCACCGGTTCAGACTCATCTAGTCTTGATAATATGCTTGAAGTGCTGGTAACCGGCGGTATTCCGCTGCACCGCGCAGTGCGAATGTTGATTCCACCGGCCTGGCATAACGTCGAGGATCAAGATCCGGACGAGCGCGCATTTTTTGCCTATCAATCCATGCACATGGAGCCCTGGGATGGCCCTGCTGGGCTTGTGATTACCGATGGCCGTTATGCGGTGTGTGCGCTGGATAGAAACGGTCTACGGCCATCGCGCTGGGTGTTGACCGATGATGACATTATCACCGTTGCCTCAGAGGTAGGTGTTTACCCTTATGCGCCGGAAGCTGTGGTTTCTAAAGGTCGTCTTGGTCCGGGCGATATGCTGTCTATTGATATTGTCACTGGCCAAATTGAAACTCGCGACGAGATAGATCCTCGGTTGGCAGGAGCCCAGCCTTACCGGCGCTGGCTACGGGAGGGGGCTAAGGCCATAGAATCGACCATGGAGCAGGATGGTTTAGAGGCTGAAGGAACCCTTTCACATAAGATTATCCAGCGTTACATGAAAATGTATGGCGTCTCCCATGAGGAGCGGGTGCAGGTGCTCGCTCCATTAGCCGAAGGTGCTCAGGAAGCAATAGCCTCCATGGGCGATGATTCGCCGGTGGCG
Organism: Porticoccaceae bacterium; assembly: GCA_019090225.1. GTDB lineage: Bacteria > Pseudomonadota > Gammaproteobacteria > Pseudomonadales > Porticoccaceae > HB2-32-21. Next base: position 1,253 of record JAHRWI010000310.1, on the reverse strand, counting down.
GTGTTGTCCGAAAAAGACCGCAGTGTATTTGATTATTTCCGCCAGCAGTTTGCCCAGGTGACTAACCCACCCATCGATCCTTTGCGTGAAGGCATCGCCATGTCTTTGAGTACTCAGTTGGGTAAAGAGCGCAACGTCTTTAAAGAAACGTCAGAGCATGCTCAGCGTATTAATCTTAATAGTCCAGTGCTGTCGCCACGAAAATATTTTTCCCTCAAAAATAATGACCTGGGTGGTTTTGAAGCCCGCAAATTTGCCTTGAAATATACCCCGGCTGAGACTGATCTGGAATCGGCCATCAAATGTTTGTGTGCTGATGTCGAGGCCGCTGTACGAGATGGTGTGACCATTTGCATCCTGTCGGATTACAAAATAGATATTGGCGAAATCCCTATCCAAGCAGTGTTTGCCGTTGGTGCTGTGCATAATCACTTAATCGCAATGGGTTTGCGTTGCGATGCCAATATTATTATCAGTACCGGTGCCGCCAGGGATTCCCACCAAATCGCAACGCTGATTGGTTGTGGTGCAACGGCAGTTTACCCCTACCTCAGCTATCACCTTCTTCATGAAATGTGTGAAAGCGGTGAGTTAATAGTTGATGTTGACAATGCCTTCAAGCATTACCGTAAAGGTATTGTTAAAGGCCTGATGAAAATACTGTCCAAAATGGGCATATCGACGATCGCTTCCTATAGGGGTGCGATGCTTTATGAAGCCGTTGGCTTTGCCGACGAAATCGTTGATCTATGCTTTCCTGGCCTTATTAGCCGTATTCAAGGCTCAGGCTTTGCCGATTTCCAGCAAGACCAGGAAGCAGCCGCAAGCTTTGCCTGGAAAGATCGTAAGCCAATATCTCCAGGTGGTCTGTTTAAATATATACACGGTCAGGAATACCACTCGTTTAACCCCGACGTTGTTCAAGCGCTCCATAAAGTGGTGCGTAGCGGCGACTATGCCGATTGGCGAGGTTATGCTGATCTGGTAAACAATCGCCCGGTGACAACCTTGCGGGATTTAATGTGTCTGAAAACCGATAATTCTTCAATTCCCCTTGATCAAGTCGAGTCCGCCAAAGATATTATTGCCCGCTTCGATTCTGCCGGTATGTCTTTGGGGGCGCTGTCTCCAGAAGCCCATGAATCTCTTGCTGAGGCCCTTAACAGCCTCGGGGGTCGTTCAAATTCAGGGGAAGGCGGTGAAGACCCCAGGCGTTACGGTACCAATAAAAGCTCGAAAATTAAGCAGGTAGC
>JAHRWI010000309.1 GCA_019090225.1 Porticoccaceae bacterium | reverse complement strand
TTCGCTGATGGCCATGCTGGCACTCCCTATAGTTTGTTAAAAGGTTTGTTGAAAATAGCGGTTTATAGAAGGTTTGGAGCAAGTTCGTTTATGTTTGTGTTAGCAGTGTAGTCGATACATGTCCCTTTGCTTAAGCGTAGTTAAACAATCAGGGCGCGCTAAACATCTTTGCCCGAACGGTGTCCCGATAAACGCCAGGGGTGGTATTAAAATGGCGACGAAATAATTTGCTCAAATGAGCAACGTCCTGGTAGCCACAGCGGTTGGCGATTTCTGCCAGGGTGAGGTTCGTAGTCTGCAGTAAGTCTCTCGTCATGTTGAGTCGCAGATTTTGTAGATAATCCAGGGGGGCTTTGCCCAGGGCGTTTTTAAAACGCCGATTTAGAGTGCGGACACTCATATCAAAATGGCTGGCCAGGGCACTAATGGTTACGGTTTTGCTGTAGTTGTCCTGCATCCAAATCTGGATCTGTAAGATATCCTCGTCCGGGTGCTCTTTGGCTTCGTCCGTGTAGTACTTATCCGGCTCGAAGGAGTTGCGTATTTCGTGAAAGAAATTGCGCTGCACAAGATTGGCAACGGTTCTGCCGTACCAGCGAAATACCAGGTTCACCATCAGCTCAGCGAGGGAATTTATGCTGGCCGCGCAGTAGAGGTTATCGGCCCGGGTAATAAAGTATTGTCGTTTTAAATCGACCCTGGGGTAGTCCCGCTGAAACTGATCAAAATAATGCCAGTGAGTGGTGGCGGGTTTGCCATCGAGGAGGCCCGCTTCGGCAAGATAACAGCAGCCAGTGCCCACCGCGCTTATGATGCTGCCCCGCTGTTGCTGATCCTGCAACCAGGGCAGGTAGCCCCGATGATTGTTGATAATCGGCCGGGGATTGCGCCACAGCCCCGGGATATGGATTAAGTCGCATTGGCCAATATCTTCCAGCGCTGCGGAAGGTGCTAGCTCAAAGCCCGAAGATGTGGTGACTGGCTCGCCAGTGAGGGAAACACATTGAATATTAATTCTGCGGGCGAGGCGATCCTGCCCACGTGCCGCACCCTCAGCGGTGGACAGGATTTCTATGGGCAGGGTTGCGCTAGAAGCAAGGACATTCTCGCTTAGTAAAATAGCGACGTTGTAGGGATTCTTCATGGTGACTGATCCGTAGAGGCGGCGCAACTATGGCTGAAACGGCACATTATTTGGCTAATTTGCCAATTAAGCAAGATTGGCGTCCCCACTACACTAAGCGGGATTCAAGCGTCGATAAAAATATTGACGGATAGATCGCTTAAACCAAGACCCCTCAAACCAATACAAGCTGCCAAAGGAAAAATAAAATTCATGTCGATACTACCCGTGATTGTTGGCTACGGCGGCGTTGGCCCGGCCGGAAGAAGTTCTTTTGATCAGGCTTATCGCCGCATGGTTCTCGAAAACCTCAGCATCGAAGAACAACATAAAACTGTCGCTGGCCTGGCTTGTATGATGAAACTGGTGGTCTGGGATGGAGAGACTTACCGGGATGACAAGGGTGTGGCGCTGGGTCTGGCAGGTATTTTTGAACGTTTTGCAGACTCAGTACGCGAAGGCACATTAGTGCGCGGTATTGAGGCTAATCACTACAATCCTGATGCGACCGAATGGCAGGCAGCGATGACAGTTAACCCGGTTAATGGCGCGGCAACTTTTGAAATGCTGAGCAAAGAATTGCCGGAGCCTTTGCCCGAAGGTTGGCAAGTCAGCGAACAGGGTGACGGCGAAGTACGCATAGAGGTGACAGGCCCTCAGGCAGTATTGATGGCGAGCACCCGCAACATGGGTGTTAAGGCTGCGGGGCAATTACCCACCGGCTTTGATCCAGCCGAGCTTTATAAGTCGCGTTTTCAACCCAGAGGTTTGCAGCTGGCAGTATTTGGCGCAACGGATGCGGTTCGTTCAGTAGGCGTTGACTGGCAGGTGATATGCGACGCAGTGGGGCCGGATGAGATGGGCGTCTACGCAAGCAGCGCCATGGGGCAGTTGAGCGATGAAGGTCTGGGCGGCCTGATGCGATCCCGTTATCAGGGTGGTCGACCCACCTCCAAGCAGGTGCCCATGGGACTAACCAGCATGCCTGCAGATTTTGTTAACGCCTATGTGCTGGGCAACCTTGGCCACACCGAAGCGGTGGCCGGTGCCTGCGCCAGTTTTCTCTATAACCTGCGCTCAGCGGTGCAGGATATCCAGGAAGGTATTCGAAGGGTTGCGGTGGTCGGTTGTAGTGAAGCGCCAATTTTGCCGGATATTGTCGAGGGCTATTCCAATATGGGGGCCCTGGCTACAGAAGAAAAAATGGCTGCGGTCGGGGATACAGACCCCCGTCGCTATAGCCGACCTTTCGGTGAAAATGGCGGCTTTGTGATCAGTGAATCCTCACAATATATTGTTTTGATGGATGACGCCCTGGCAGTCGAACTGGGTGCTGATATTCACGGTGCAGTGCCTGATGTCTTCATCGATGCCGATGGTATTAAGAAATCCATCTCGGGACCTGGGCCGGGTAACTACATTTGTTTTGGTAAGGCACTGTCTGCGGCGAAAAGTATTCTTGGCCTTGAAGCCGTGCAAAAACGTAGTTTCGTTATGGCCCATGGCTCTAGCACGCCGCAAAATCGCGTCACTGAATCGATCATTTTTGATCGTCTTGCCGAGGCGTTTGATATTGACGACTGGCCGGTGTGCGCGGTTAAGGCCTATGTTGGGCATTCCCTGGCACCGGCCAGTGGTGATCAAATAATGACGGCCTTGGGGGCGATGCGCTGCGGATTAATTCCCGGCATCAAAACCATGCCTACCGTGGCGGATGATGTTCATCAAACCCGGCTCAATATCCCCCTTGAGGATTTATCGACGGGAGAAGAAGGTAAAGATATCGCCTTCGTTAATGCCAAAGGTTTTGGTGGCAACAATGCGACCGGAGTGCTGTTTTCAGGAAAAGCGGCTCAGGCAATGGTTCGTAAGCGCTATGCCGACGCCTGGCAGAGCTACTGCGCGAAGCTTGAAGTCACGCGCGCACAGGCTCTGGCTTATGAGCAACGCGCTGATCATGGTGAACTGACCCCGATTTATCGCTTCGGTGAAGGTGCGATCAGCGATGAGGAAGTATTGATTTCAGATCAGGCGATTAGCGTGCCGGGCTATGGTAAGCCGGTGCCTTTGGTCAGAGATAATCCCTATAGCGATATGGTTTAGTGTTTGGGCTTTGCCCTCGGTCGAACTAGGGGTTATCAGCCTTCAAGGTATTGATCTTTCAAAGCCGCGTAATTAGCCGCCGTATAGGTAAAGTAAACCAGCTCAGCTTCGCTCAAGGGACGGGCCTGCTTGCAGGGACTACCGATATATAAGTAGCCACTGGTTAGGGTTTTACCGGGCGGCACCAGGGAACCCGCGCCGATGACCACCTTATCTTCCACGACCACGCCATCCATCACGGTTGAGCCGATACCCACCAGGATTTGATTGCCCAGTGTGCAACCGTGCAAGGTGACGTTATGGCCGATGGTGACATCGTCGCCGATGGTCAGCGGCCAGCCGCCGGGATTGTAGTCGCTGGCGTGGGTGATATGCA
>JAHRWI010000308.1 GCA_019090225.1 Porticoccaceae bacterium | reverse complement strand
CTGGCAGGTAGCATCGCCCACGAAGTCAGAAACCCTCTCGGCGCGATCAGCCACGCGGCTCAAATGCTGGCGGAGCAAGGCGAAACGGAAGAGACAATTCGACCACTCACCGACATTATTAGCCGTCATTCCGAACGGGTGAATATGATTGTCGATAGTATTTTGCAATTATCTCGCCAGGAGGCACCGGATTTCCAAAAACTACAGCTAAGCCTCTGGCTCAAGCGCTTTGCCAAGGAGTACGGCAACGCGCAATCGAAGATCGACACTATCGTTATCAATGAGCGAGATAAAAACTTGCAGGTCTTGTTTGATCCTGTGCACCTGAATCAGATCATTACCAATCTCGTGGAAAATGCCCACCGTTATAGTGAGGCAAAGACTGGCACACCCTGGACAAAGATAGATATCCATATCGACCAGCCCACGGGGCTACCCTGCCTCGATATTTTCGATAGAGGGCCGGGCGTCGAAGAAAAACATCTCCACCAGATATTTGAGCCTTTTTTCACCACCTCCAATACCGGTACCGGCCTGGGCCTCTACTTGGCCAGGGAGCGCTGCGAGTTCAACTACGCAACGCTGACCTATTGTTTTAAAGAATCGAAAAACGAGCCCCAGATCAATCCACTAAGCAATCGACCATCCACTAGCAAAGCCAGGAAGAACCCGAATACCAGCAAGGGGTTTTTCAGGATAATATTCGCTCACCCCGATCAACTGTTACCGGCAAATACCTAATGAGTAAACCCAGCGCACTTATCGTTGACGACGAACCAGATATCCGACAATTGCTGGGCATGACCCTGAGCCAGCTCGGTATAGATGTCACCGAAGCACCCGACCTCACCGCTGCCTACCAAAAGCTCGATAAAGGAAATTTTAACCTTTGCCTTACCGACATGCGTTTGCCCGACGGTAATGGCCTGGAATTAATCGATTACATCCAGGAAAAATACCCAGACCTGCCTGTAGCGATGATTACCGCCTACGGCAATACCGATATCGCCGTCGAAGCGCTTAAGCGTGGTGCCTTTGATTTCGTCAGCAAGCCGGTGCAGTTGCCAAAATTAAGGGCCATGGTGACCGCGGCCCTCAAACTGGCCGCCCCGCAAACAAGCATTGTCAACAAACAAACCCCCTTTGTCGGGAGCTCCGCCATCATGGACGAGCTGCGTTCACAGATCAGTCGGGTGGCTCGTAGTCAGGCACCTATTTATATTTCTGGAGAGTCAGGAAGCGGTAAGGAAGTGGTAGCAAGGACCATTCATTATCAGGGACCTCGAGCCGACGGCCCGTTTATTCCGGTGAATTGCGGGGCGATACCTTCCGATCTGATGGAAAGTGAATTTTTTGGTCACAAAAAGGGCAGTTTTACCGGTGCCTACCAGGACAAACAAGGTTTGTTTCAAGCCGCTGATGGCGGCACTCTCTTTCTGGACGAGGTAGCAGACTTACCGCTGACTATGCAGGTTAAACTACTCCGTGGTATCCAGGAAAAAGCCATACGTCCAGTGGGTACAGACACTGAAGTTCCCGTCGATATAAGAATCCTTAGTGCCTCCCACAAAAACTTGTCCCGGGAAGTCGAGCTCAGCCATTTTCGTCAGGATCTGTATTACCGAATAAACGTTATCGAACTTCACGTGCCCAGCCTCCGGGAACGTCCTGAAGATATCCCCGAATTAGTCGAACTATTTGTCGAACGAAATTCCAGGCAATCTGGAGATAATCCCCCTGCTATAGAAGCCTCGGCCATGGCCGCGCTGATGAAATATCAGTTTCCGGGTAACGTCAGAGAGCTGGAAAACACCCTTGAGAGAGCCTTTACACTCTGCGACGGCAAAACCATAAGCCCTGAAGATTTGCAGCTACACACTGCCGGTGTGGATCTCGTCACTGCAAGCCATAGCGATTCCACCTCAGGACCAAAACCAAACGACAATGCTCGCGTATACAATGCCCAGCTATACGCCGGTGGCGATTTAGATGGCTACCTGGCTGGTATAGAAAAACGTATCCTTGAAGAAGCCCTCGAAGCCAGCCGCTGGAACAAAACCGCAGCTGCTGAAAAACTGGGTATCAGTTTCCGGCAGCTCCGTTATAAGCTGAAAAAACTCGACATAGAGTAAATCAACACCGCCTAAACCTGCCCTGTAAGCTCCCCGTTAATGATGGGTAATTCACCGCCCCTAACAGCAAGCTATCAAAGAATGCCTCTCAGCTAAGATTTTTTGTCCAAAACGAAGTGCTTCATGCAATACTTAGCCCATTAAATTGAAATGGGATTAACAATGAAAATTCAGGGTTTAGCAGCCGTCGTCACCGGCGGCGCATCAGGCATCGGTGCTGGTGTGGTAAAAGTGTTGGCTGAAGCGGGCGCAAAAATAGCCATTCTTGACCGAAATATCGAACTGGCAGAAAGCACCGCTAAGGCCGTAGGTGGCATAGCCATCGCTTGCGACGTAGCCAATGACGAATCTATCCAACAAGCTTTTGCTAGCGCTCAGGAGATAAACGGCCCTGCGCGCATCCTGGTTAATTGTGCCGGCATCGATACCGCGCGCAAGATAGCCAGCCACAAAACCGGCGCTCATGCCATCGGCCCCATGCAGCGAGTTGTCGATGTGAACCTGGTGGGCACCCTGGCCTGCTGTGCCCATGCCTCAACAGCAATGCTTGACCTCGACGTACTTGATGAAGATGGCGAGCGTGGCGTGCTCATCAATATCGCATCTATCGCTGCGTTTAACGCCCCCAATGGCCAGTCGGTTTATGCCGCCTCTAAAGCGGGTGTTGTGGGTGCTACTCTACCTCTGGCCCGAGATTTATCTCGCTACGGCATCCGCGTTATGACCATCGCCCCCGGCCTGTTTGATACCCCCCTGGCTGGCACCATGGACGACAAACTGACCGGCCAGCTATTGCGCCGGGCGCTGTTTCCGCAACGCAAAGGCAGGCCTGACGAAATCGGCGCACTGGTTCAGCATATCTGCGAAAACCAGATGCTTAATGCCTCGACCATACGTATCGATGCAGGGTTCTTCTGATGATAAGCATCACCCATCTCCCATTCAGCCCACTGACACAGAAAAGTGCTCGATCGAGGACCAATCATGAAAATTGAAGGCGTAAATGCATTTATAACTGGCGGCGCCTCAGGGCTTGGCGCAGCTAGCGCACGTTTGCTGGCAGAAGCCGGTGCCACCGTGGCTTTGCTAGATCGAGATATGGCTCTGGCTGAACCCCTGGCTCAGGAGCTGGGCGGTGTCGCCATCGAATGTGATGTCGCTGATCACGAATCCCTCAGTGCAGCCGTCGAGCAAACCTGTGCGGCCATTGGCCCGCCCCGTATTGCCATAAACTTTGCAGGCATTGATGTCAGCCGAAAAATCACCAGTCGCTCGCAGGGCGCCCATCCCATCGAATCTTTACAGCGACAAATTGATGTGAATGTCGTTGGCACTTTGGACGGCTGCGCGCTGTTTGCCGAACGGATGATGGATCTGGAAGCCTTTGAAGACGGCGAACGCGGCGTCTTGATCAACATCGCCTCGGGTGCGGCCTTTAACGGTCCACCTGGGCAATCGGCCTATGCTGCCTCTAAACGTGCTGTCGCTGGAGCCACCCTGCCCCT
>JAHRWI010000307.1 GCA_019090225.1 Porticoccaceae bacterium | reverse complement strand
TGCAAGGTGACGTTATGGCCGATGGTGACATCGTCGCCGATGGTCAGCGGCCAGCCGCCGGGATTGTAGTCGCTGGCGTGGGTGATATGCAGGACGCTACCATCCTGGACACTGGTGCGGGCACCGACGGTTATTTTATGCATATCGCCCCGGATCACCGCGCTGGGCCAGACCGAGCAATCATCGCCAAGGCTTACATCCCCTATAATGGTGGCGGCTGGGTCAACATAGACCCGATTGCCCAAGCTCGGTGTTTGGCCCTGAAAGGTACGAATATTCTGGATTGGGGACGACATAATGTTCCTCTAGAAAAAATGGCTAAATTGATTTGTGGGTTTGCGACAATTAGTGGACAGCGTGTGAACCGTTAGTGAATAGCGCACGATAGTATCAGGAAATTTTGAGGAGTCAGCATCGCCGTGACAAAACAGCAAAAACGATTTATTGCCGGTGCGATCTGCCCCCGTTGTGCCCAGTTGGACAAGCTATTTGTCTATCGTATTGACGACAAGAATTTTCGAGAGTGCGTGAATTGCGATTTTCTCGAAGAGCAGCAATTTGCATCCATCCAGCATGAGCCGACTACCCGTGTGACCCGCGATACAGGTGTGAATGAAGAACAGGCCGTACGCCTGATAACGCCACCCAAAAATTAGCCGTATATGATTTTTTAGCGATGTGTGGCTGGGGCCTCTACGGGGCAGGAACCTCTATGAGCCAGCCGCCGAGCTGACTAACACGCCAGAACGTTGTTGCCATCAAAATGGTACGGGCGGCCATAAACAGTAAAAAGGCCAGCCATAAACCATCGTTACCCAGATCCCTGGTCAGGTACCAGGTTGGTAGAAACACGGTTAAAGCACAGACCAGCATAATGTTCTGCATGCTTCTTGTTTTTCCCGCGCCTAAAAATATACCGTCGAGTACGAAACTGATGACGGCAGTCAAAGGCACCATAGCCAACCAGATAAAGTATTCACCCGCAATTGCAGATACGGTTTCGATATTAGTAAAAAAGCCGATGATAGTGCTGTCAAAACCGAGGTATAGCGATGTGGTGAGGCTTGCTACAACAAAGCCCCAGCCGGCTGCAAGTTCGCAGGTTTTATAAAACAAAGCTTCATTCCGCTCACCAATGGCCTGTCCGGATAAAGCCTCAGCCGCATGGGCGAAACCGTCCAGGCCAAAAGCAAACAAAAAGAACAGCTGCATCAGAATGGCGTTAGCAGCGAGAATAGCCGCAGTCTGCTTCGCGCCCTGGGCAGTAAAGAAGGCAAAGACAAAAATCAGGCAGGTGGTTCTGACCAACAGGTGCCGATTGACTATAAATAGTTCGCGATATTTGGAAAGCTGTCGTAGCTCGGTAATCAGGTGGTCTTTATGCATGTGATGCTTACCCGTGTTTACAAGACCCAGCTCTGTTCTGAACCCCGTTGCCAGCGCCAGGCGGGACACGATGGTTAACCCGACTAACAAACCGGCATACTCAGCAATCAAGGATGCCCAGGCGGCACCCTCGCTATTCATATCAAGATGGATAATAAAGAAAAAATCGAGGCCAACGTTTAAACCGTTGACGAGGAGCATCAATGCCAGGGCAGCTTTGGCTTTCTGGATGCCGATTAACCAGCCGGTAATACAAAAGCTGCCAAGTATTGCGGGTGCCGCAAAAATGCGTATGGCGGTGTAGGTTTCAGCCAGGGCCAGGCTTTGCTCCGGAGGTGTAACGAGCATAAAGCCGAGCCAAAAAAGCGGTTTTTGAAAAACCACGATAGCCATGCCGAGGACGGCCGCTAAAATCAAAGACTGCGCTAACAATAATTGGCAATGTGCCTGATCATTACTGCCTAACGCTCTGGCGGTGGTTGCGGTGGTGCCCATGCGTAAAAACGAAAACGACCAGATCAACAGGCCGATGATGGTGCTTCCCGCAGCGACGGCACTTAAATAATCTACACTTCCAAGATGGCCCAGCATGGCTGTATCGACAATGCCTGGCAAGGGGCTAGCCAGCGCGGCGAGCACCATAGGCAGGGCGATAGACAGGAATTGCCGATGGGTAGTCGAGCGGGTCAGCATGGGTTCTCAATTGATGTGAATCAATAATAAAAGAGTTTATAACCGCCCATTGTAACGATGGGCATCAATAAGATCGTGACCTTTTAAAAAACCTTCTGGTATAATCCGCGCCGATATCAACCCGGCTACCGGGTGCGACACTAACGATTTACAAGCAACACGGAGAAATTAGGGCAATGTTATCGAGACTAAAACGGCTTGTCGCCTACGCGCTGACCCCGTTGCTCTTGTTATCTTTTGCTGGCTTGTCCAGCGCTAAAGAGGCAAGTGGCGGCAGTCCAGAGGGGTGGGGCCTTCTAAATTTGCCCATTGGGGTTTCCAGCCTCAGCCGCAACAGTTACGAGCTCCACATGATACTTCTGTGGGTTTGTGTGGGGATTGGCGTAGTGGTTTTTGGGATTATGTTTTACAGCATGATCGCTCACCGCAAGTCTAAGGGGCATGAGCCAGCTACTTTTCACGAAAGTGCCAAGGTGGAATTGCTTTGGACCATAATTCCAGTAATTATTCTGATCGTCCTGGCGGCTCCGGCTACAACGTATCTGGTTGAGCGCTATGATACCGACGAAGCGGATATGGACATCAAGATCACCGGTTATCAGTGGAAATGGCAATACGAGTATCTGGGCGAAGGTGTCCAGTTTATGAGCGAGCTGACCACGCCTGAGTCAGCTATATACGGCGATACACCGAAGTCAGAATTTTATCTTTCTGAGGTCAGCGAGCCACTGGTTCTTCCGGTGGGCAAAAAGATCAGATTTTTAGTCACATCTAAAGACGTTATCCACTCCTGGTGGGTAATTGACCTGGGTGTGAAAAAAGACGCAATCCCAGGCTTTGTCAATGAGACCTGGGTAAGGATAGACGAGCCGGGTGTCTATCGAGGCTTCTGTACGGAGTTATGTGGCAAAGGGCATGCATTTATGCCGGTTGTCGTTAATGCGGTTCCCGAAGATGAATACAACAGTTGGCTTGCCGACAAAAAAGTAGCGGTTGCAGCAGAGCGAGAGCTAGCTAAAAAGGTATTTACTCTTGATGAGTTGATGGCTCAGGGCGAAGAAGCCTATAACCGTTCTTGCGCGGCCTGTCACATGGCTAATGGTGAAGGTATCCCGGGTGCGTTCCCGGCATTGAAAGATAGCTCAGTGGCGTTGGGGTCAGTTAAAACCCACCTGGATGTTGTGGTCAACGGTGTTGCGGGCACAGGAATGCAGGCCTTTGGCGGTCAGCTTTCAGAGGTTGATCTCGCTGCGATTATTACTTATGAGCGCAACGCCTGGGGGAACGATACAAAAGATATTGTTCAGCCGGTCGATGTGTTGAAATTCAAACAAGGCCAATAGGGGAGATATCAATCATGGCACACGGTCCCGAAAAAGGTATTGGTCGCTGGTTATTTTCTACCAACCACAAAGACATTGGTACGATGTACCTGTGGTTTAGTTTTGCGATGTTTTTGTTAGGTGGCTCTTTTGCGATGATTATTCGCGCCGAGCTCTTTGAGCCCGGTATGCAATTAGTTAAGCCGGAATTTTTCAATCAAATGACTACCATGCATGGCCTGGTGATGGTGTTTGGTGCCATCATGCCGTCATTCGTGGGCTTGGCTAACTGGATGATACCTCTGCAGATTGGTGCGCCGGATATGGCCCTGCCGCGGATGAATAATCTGAGTTTCTGGATTCTTCCCTTTGGTTTTGCGCTATTAGCGTCCACTCTGTTTATGGAAGGTGGTGCACCTGCTTTTGGCTGGACGTTCTACGCGCCCTTATCCACGACTTATGCGCCATCAACGGTTAACTTCTTTATTTTCGGTGTGCATATTATTGGTGCGTCATCGATTATGGGTTCGATCAACATCATTGCTACAGTGCTCAATATGCGCGCGCCGGGCATGACCATGATGAAGTTACCGCTGTTTGTGTGGACTTGGCTAATTACTGCATTTCTGCTGGTTGCGGTGATGCCGGTACTGGCGGGCACAGTGACCATGATGTTGATGGATATCAACTTCGGTACTAGCTTCTTTGACGCTGCCGGTGGTGGTGATCCGGTCTTGTTCCAGCACGTTTTCTGGTTCTTTGGGCATCCGGAAGTTTATATCATCATTCTGCCAGCCTTCGGGGTGGTATCTGCGGTCATCCCTACCTTCAGTCGTAAGCCGCTATTCGGTTACTCTTCGATGGTCTACGCTACATCAGCCATTGCCTTCCTGTCCTTTATTGTCTGGGCGCATCACATGTTTACCGTGGGTATGCCCCTGGCGGGAGAGCTGTACTTTATGTACGCGACCATGCTTATTGCTGTGCCTACCGGCGTCAAAGTATTCAACTGGATTACCACCATGTTTCGCGGTTCACTCACCTTTGAAACGCCTATGTTGTATGCCATAGCCTTTATTATTCTGTTTACCATCGGCGGCTTTACCGGCCTGATGATGGCGATGGCGCCCGTTGATATTCAGTACCATGATACTTATTTCATCGTATCTCACTTTCATTATGTGATGGTGGCCGGTGCAGTATTTGCCATGACTTCCGGGATTTATTACTGGCTACCTAAATGGACCGGCAAGATGTATAACGAGACCATGGGTAAAGCCCAGTTCTGGGTATCGTTCATCGGTTTCAATATCGCCTTCTTTCCTCAGCATTTTCTCGGTCTGGCGGGTATGCCGCGTCGTTACGCCGATTACGCACTGCAGTTTGCCGAGTGGAATATGGTGTCGAGTATTGGCGCATTTATGTACGGCGCCGCACAGTTGTTTTTCCTTTATAACGTTATTCAAACAATTGTTGCTGGTAAACCCGCACCCGAAGAGAAAACCTGGGAAGGTGCCGAAGGACTGGAGTGGACATTGTCTTCACCGCCCCCTTACCACTCATTCACTACGCCTCCAGAAGTTAAGTGATTGGGGTTCGAATAACAGAGAAGGTTAAGCGCTTATGTCTGCGAAGCCAGTAACCAGGACCACGCTGAAACTGCTAGTCACAGCGGTGGGAATGTTCGTCTTCGCGATATTTATTATGCCGCCTCTTTACGATGTGTTTTGTGAAATAACAGGTATTAATGGCAAAACCGATGGACAGTACACGGCAGGCCAGCAGATCGTTGACTCAGATCGGGTGGTCAAGGTTCAGTTTGTAGCGACTAACAATGGCAGTATGCCGTGGCAGTTTTCACCGATTGAATATGAGGTGAAAGTAAATCCTGGCGCGTCTACCCCGGTAGAGTTTTATGCTAAAAACCCGACGGGCCGAGACATGGTCGCTCAGGCAATACCTAATGTTTCGCCTACAAATGCAGCAAAATTCTTTCACAAGACCGAGTGTTTTTGTTTTAACCGACAGGAGCTGAAAGCAGGTGAAGAGGCGAAGTTGGGCCTGGTGTTTATTGTCGATCCAGATTTGCCTGTGGGCGTTAATACCATAACTTTGTCCTACACCTTATTTGATGTTACTGATCGCGCCGCTGAGGCGCTAGCACAACTGGACTAAGCTCTTTACCTGGCCCTTTGAATTATTAGTTAGACCCTAAAAGTATTAGTGGAATATTGGAGAATTACCATGGCAACAGAATCGAATTACTACGTTCCTGAACCGAGCCGGTTGCCGGTATTGGCAGCGTTGGGCCTGGGGCTGATGGCCCTGGGTGCCGGTATGTGGGTCAGGGACGAGGGCTTTGGTGTTCTTGCCGCGGGCTCCCTGATTTTGTCGGTCGTGCTTTATGCCTGGTTTAATACCGTGATTAAAGAAAATATGGCGGGCATGACCAATGCTCAGGTCAAGCGATCGTTTGTCTGGGGCATGAGCTGGTTTATCTTTTCTGAAGTGATGTTTTTTGCCGTGTTCTTCGGCGCGCTGTTCTATATTCGTACACTGGTCTTGCCGTGGCTGGGCGGTGAAGGTGACAAAAGTGACATGATTGATCTGGTCTGGCCGGGGTTTCAGGCCGAGTGGCCGCTAATGGTTAATCCGGATCAGGTCGTTGGTGGAGAAAAATTTATTGGCCCCCATGAAAATATGAGTTTCCCCGGCTGGGGCAGCTTGTTCCATTGGTTGCCGCTGTGGAATACAGTAATCCTGCTGACTTCAAGCGTTACAGTGCATTTTGCTCACCACGCTATGAAGCACAATGATCGTACTAAGTTTAATGCCTGGTTGGGTCTTACCGTACTGCTCGGCATTATCTTCCTGGTGGTGCAGTATGTTGAGTATCACGAAGCTTATGTAGAAATGGGCCTGACCTTAAAATCCGGGATCTATGGCACCACCTTTTTCATGTTGACCGGCTTCCACGGTTTTCACGTTACTCTGGGAACATTTATGTTGCTGATACAGCTACTGAGAGGGATGAAAGGGCATTTTGCGGCGGATGACCAGTTTGGTTTTGAAGCAACCTCCTGGTACTGGCACTTTGTTGATGTGGTGTGGCTGGGTCTGTTTATCTTTGTCTATGTGCTTAGCTAGAAGCGCCTGGCTGGATCATGAAGTCAGCACCCTAAAAAAGACAGGGTGCTGAACGCCAAAACCTCGAAAGAGTCGAGGTAAAACTATACGTTCATAAGATGTTGTGGTTCCTAAATTGGCCAGGTACTTTCCCTGGCCTTTTTTGTCACTGGGGACAAGGCACTGGTTAATGATCTGCCTTAATGATTGACCTGGAAATTAAGGTGCAGGTGAGAGGCTCAGTTTTCAGGTCTGGTTTTCTGAATAACGTTTTCTGGATGAAGCTGCCTGTCCCAGGGTGCTTTGCTTGACAGCTGACCCGTGTAGAAACCATAAATTACCGTCGCAATTAGACAGGCCGCCAGGGTAATGCGAATGCCTAGCGCATAGAGTGTCCGCTTTCCTGGGTTGCCAACATCCTTCATCAAAAAAACCAGAGCGCTACTAAGGCTGATGAGCACGCCAATGAACAGCAATATGATGATCACTTTAAGCAGCATTGCGTTTTACCCCACGATAACAGAAGTCTGATTTAACCACAGATGGCTAGAGAGCAGGAGTCGCAGACGAGTTTATTCCGTTGGCAGTGGAATAAAAAAATACTGGGTTTTGCCCTGGTTTTTTTCCCGCTGACCCTTACCTTGGGTTTTTGGCAGCTACAGCGCGCAGATGAGAAGGGGGCCATACTAACGGCCCAGGAGCAGCGGATAAATTCAGCGCCGGTCGAATTTAGCGGCGTTGCCACAGCCGATCAAAACCAGTTTAGAAATGTCATTGCCAGGGGAGGTATCGATAGCCAGCGTATTTTTTTAGTGGATAATCTCGTCCGCCGCGGGCGCCCCGGTTACGAGGTCTTAAGCCCACTAAAGGTAAATGTTGAGGGAGAGGATCAGTGGTTGCTGGTCAACCGGGGCTGGTTACCAGGAGGTCAGGATCGAAGTGTATTGCCGACAGTCCCGCCGTTTCTCGCTAAGGAGACTTCGGTTGAGATAAGTGGCTATTTATATCGCAGCCCTGGCAAAAGAGTGGTCTTAAAAGACGAAATTTGGCCATCAAATACCTGGCCTTTGGTCATTCAGGCGATTGATATGGTAAAGATCTCTCGTCATTTAGGTCATGCGGTATATCCATATACACTGAGGCTTGTCGAGCAAGCGGGTGATATAGGCCAGGAACCGACCCTGGAAATCGGCTGGGAAGTGATTAACATGGCGCCCGAAAAACATATTGGCTATGCAGTTCAATGGTTTTTAATGGCCTTGGCGTTATTGGTGTTGACGATTTTTGCCAACTCTAATTTGACAGAAGTTATGGGTCGAAAACGAAGGGCCTAACAAGTGGATGAGTGAATTGACTAAAAAAGCGTCATGTGAAATCGACAACAAGCGAGGCAAATTTCAGCTCTGGCTTATTATTTTAATGGTTGCCATTGTCCTGGTTGGTGGTTTTGTTTTAATACCCGGTGATGAAGAAGAAAAGTCCCGCCTGTTAGCTCTGTTGGGTACCAGCAATAAAGGCGACTTGTTAATACCAATGGCGTCAATCGCCGAGCTGCCTTCATTTCAGAACGATAAGCCCTGGCGCTGGGAGGAACAGAAACCAAAATGGCGACTGATACTACCTGTTGTCAATGCCTGTGATCAGGCCTGTAAAGATATGCTTTACAGTTCCCGCCAGGTACACATTCGTCTTGATAAAAAGGCGCACCGTGTCGAGCGGGTTCTGTTGAATCTCGGCACACCATTAGATGAAGCGACCCTCGCTTATTTGCAGAGCGAGCATATCCATCTTAAGTTGGTATCAGCTGACCATAATGACTTCATGCAACTGCTGGCACCGACTAATGCGGACTGGCAGCCAGACCTTGCTCGGCTGTTTGTGCTTGATCAGCGTGGTGATCTGATGATGTATTACACGCCAGATCATGACGGCAGCGATATCCTGGCCGACCTTCGGCATCTTCTTAAATATTCCCCTGAACCTTAAAGTACAGATATTGTAAGCATAGGAAACTGTTATGCGGGACTCTAGACGGGACATGATAGAAAAGCGCTTTGCAAGGGCCTACCGGCTAGCCCTGCTTGCGACCGCAGTTGCTGCTACTGTGGTGGTATTGGGGGCTTTTACCCGGTTGGTTGACGCGGGTCTCGGTTGTCCAGATTGGCCGGGTTGCTATGGGCACTTGATGTGGCCCGATGAAGCCCACGAAATTGCTCGGGCTGAAGAGCGTTTCCCCGATTCTGTTGTCGAGCAGGATAAAACCTGGCCAGAGATGGTTCACCGCTACTTTGCCAGCAGTCTGGGTTTGATCATTATCT
>JAHRWI010000306.1 GCA_019090225.1 Porticoccaceae bacterium | reverse complement strand
TCAGGAACCCTTTGATGTCGATATTTGATACCCTCTCGCGCCCGAAATGGCGCCATAAAAACCCAGACATCCGCAAAAAGGCAATCGCTGAGCTAGATGATCAGGACCTGCTCCTGGAAGTCGTTAAAGTCGATACCGACATTGAGGTTCAAGCCGCTGCCCTGGCTCGAATCACTGATCCAAATATCCTCGATATCATCATTGATAGTCTCGGGGATTCCCTTCCGGAAGCGAATCAACAACAAGCTCGCAGTCAACGTCTCAAACAGCTCTTGCCCGAGCAAAGAAGCACCAATAGCGAGCAGCTCGCGAATATGAGTGATGACACCACCTTAATTCGCATCGCCAGCCTTAGCAACGATACTCAGTTAATTTCAGCTGCAATTATGCAAATCGAGGACGAAGAATTTCTCAAAGATGTTGCCAGCAACCATGCTCTGGCAAAAGTGCGTCTCCAGGCCGCTCAGGGCATCAGCAATACGACCACTTTAAAGGCGCTAATGACGGCCACAAAGGGTCGTGACAAAGCCATTTACCGCCACTGTAAAACTCTGCTTGAACAACACCACGCCGATCAGCAACTTAAAGCCGAACAGCAGCGACAAATACAAAAGCTGGCTCAAGCGGCTCGCCAGTTGACTCAGGCAGCAGATTCTCCTGAGTACAAAGGTCGCTACCACCTACTCGAACAACAATGGTCAACTCTCGGCGCATTCGCCAGCTTCGTACAACAGGAACAGTTTCAGCAAGACCTGCTGGTCTGCGCGAAGCGTCTAGCGTCCATTGCCGAAGCCCAGGCCAGTGATACGCACAGACAACTCGAACAAGCCGAAGCCAGCCAGGCCTTCCACACGCTGCTTGCTGAACTGGAAGCTCTTAATCAGGCCTCAGTATTGCCCGTAAATTGCCACGACATCTCACAGCTCAGCACACGACTGGACGACATCGATAGTCGGTGGCAAGCAAGCAGTGAAATCTGCGCTCCCCCAGGAGAACTCACCAATACCTTCAGAACTCATATCAAAGCCTGGCGTTCTATTTTAAACACCCTGAAAACTCTGACCGATAAAAAATCCAGGCTAGAGCGAGTATTAGGTGAAGCTCAAAATGTAGACCATTCCGATTACCAGTCCTTACAGCGACAGATTGAGCTAGTGCAAAAGTTACTCTCCATTTTGCCCTGGCCCGAGTCACACCGAGCGAGCGTACCCTCACAACTAAACCAACTTAAACAGGCGCTGAGTCAACTCAACACTCACCTCGACAACCTTAATAAGAATCAGGAACAACATCGCAAACAGGCAGATACTGCCCTCAACAACATGCGTATGGCGCTGGACAATAAGCGCAGTAAAGATGCCAGTCGCGCCCATAACAAAGTCAAACAAGCTCTGAAGTCCCTGCCCCATAAAATCCAGCAAGACGTAGATGAGCAACTAAGACCACTAAGCCTTCAGCTAAGTGAGATTCGCGACTGGCAGGACTTTGCTCTCGAACCCAAAAAGGTCGACCTGTGCGCGAGCATGAAAAGCCTGATAGGTGTGGCTGATGACGCTGAAACCCTCGCTGCCAAAATTCAGACCCTTCAAGATGAATGGAAATCACTGGGCGTACTGCCCCATGGTTCCCGCGAACAGGAGCTGTGGAAAGCATTCAAAGCTGCAGCCGATAAAGCGTGGCTGCCCTGCAAGGCCGCGTTTACTGAACAGGCTAAGGTAAGACAGGCAAACTTCGAAAACCGAATGGCGCTGGTGAACCAGTTAAAAAACTATGAAAGCCAGATGGCCTGGCCTGGACCGGATACAACTGCGGAGTCTGAGCAAACCGCCAGCGGAGAGACGATCCCCGGGGCAAAACCCGATTGGCCCCTGGTTCAGCAAACCCTCGATAGCGCCCGGGAAGCTTTTAAAAATATTCAGCCCGTAGACCGAGATGGCGAAAGAAAAAGCCAAAAAGCCTTCCGTACTATTTGCGACAAGATATACCAGCACATTAAAGATGAATATCAGCGCAATATCCTTCTCAAAGAACAAGTCGTAGAAAAAGCCAAGGCACTGTTAAACCTGGAAGAACTACAAGATGCCATCGACCAGGCCAAACATCTTCAGCGCGACTGGAAAGCCATTGGCATGACGCCAATGAAGGTCGACCGTAAACTGTGGAAAGCTTTCCGAGAAGCCTGCGATAGTGTATTTGCCCGCCTCGACGAACAACGGGATCAACGCAAAGCCGAAGTCGATGAACAGGTCACTCAGGCCGAAACCTTACTCGCGCAGGCTCATACCCTGTTAAATTCAGATGACGATGACCAGCGCCTCCGACTAAAAAAAGATCTAGCAGAATTGTCTCAGCAATTTTATAACATCGAATTACCTGACAAAGTTCGGCAGCGCCTGAGTAAAGATTTTAACGACCTGGGCAATAAAGCTGAAGTAGTCATCAAACAAATCCGCGCTAAGCGCGAACAAGCTAACTGGGATTACCTGAGCGAAAAAATACGGGCCTGCACGCTGAAAAACACCGACCCAGACACCGCCAACGAACTATGGCAACAACAAGGTGAACTCCCCAAAGGCATCGATAAAAAAAGCTTGGAAATATTCTGGCAGCAAGGCCCATCTTCGGACAGCGACGAGCAACTCCGCGAGGCCTGCATCGCCCTGGAAATATTTGGCGAACTAGAATCACCGGCCGAAGATAAAACAGCGCGCATGAACTATCAGATGCAGCGGCTGGTAAAAGGCGCAGGAAAACAAACCGGACAAGCTACGCAAACCTTACAAAGCAATATCAACGACTTTATCGGTTTACGCCCAGCCAGCGACTGGGCGCAACGGTTTTGTTTAAACCTGGAAAAAATCAGAATTTAATTCCGCTCTTAAGCAGCAGTAAACTCCAAGTTATCTCCCGACATATCGACATTGATCGTTTCCCCAGGATTAAAATCACCACCTAATACAGCCTGGGCCAAAGGGTTTTCAACTAACTGCTGAATGGCTCGCTTTAATGGCCTGGCTCCATAGACCGGATCAAATCCCGCGTTACAGATAGTATCCAGAGCCGCCTGACTCACTTCAAAACCCAGATCCCGATCAGCCAATCGACCTTTCAATAAACCCAATTGAATTTCAGCAATACCCCGAATTTGCGCCTTAAGCAAAGGATGAAAGACCACCACCTCATCAACCCGGTTAATAAACTCTGGTCGAAAGTGCAGTCCCACAACATCCATCACTGCTGACTTCATGGCTTCGTAATTATCTTCACCGGCGAGATTTTGAATAATGTCAGAACCCAGATTCGAGGTCATCACAATCACCGTGTTACGGAAATCGACCGTGCGGCCCTGACCATCTGTGAGTCGGCCATCATCCAGAACTTGCAGAAGAATATTGAACACATCGGGATGGGCCTTCTCCACTTCGTCGAGTAATAAAACCGAATAGGGACGACGACGAACCGCTTCAGTCAGGTAACCACCCTCCTCATAACCCACATAACCGGGAGGCGCGCCGACCAAACGGGCGACAGAATGCTTCTCCATAAATTCTGACATATCGATGCGCACCATGGCGTCGTCACTATCAAACAAGAAGGTCGCCAGAGCTTTACACAATTCAGTTTTACCGACACCAGTAGGGCCGAGGAATAAAAACGAACCGTTGGGTTTGCTGGGATCAGATAAACCAGCGCGTGATCTACGCACCGCATTTGCCACGGCTATAACCGCTTCATCCTGGCCTATCACTCGTTCGTGCAAGGCCTCTTCCATACGCAATAACTTATCCCGCTCACCTTCAAGCATTTTGGAAACCGGAATACCCGTCCACTTGGACACCACCTCGGCGATTTCCTCTTCCGTGACTTTGTTGCGAAGTAGACGTTTCTCCGGTGTGTCTGTTTCATTCTCTGCTGCACTCACTGACGCCAACTGGCCTTCCAAACCAGGGATCACGCCATACTGTAGCTCAGACATTTTTTCAAGATTTCCGGCACGGCGCGCAGTGTCCATATCCAGCCGCGCTTGTTCGAGATCACTTTTAATTTGTGCAGAACCCTGGACGACAGCTTTCTCAGCTTTCCATATCTCTTCAAGATCAGAAAACTCTACATTTATTGCAGCGATATCCTGTTCCAGTTTCTCCAACCTTTTTTGCGAGGCCTCATCCTTATCTTTTTTGACCGCCTCCCGTTCGATTTTTAACTGAATTAAACGACGCTCCAGACGGTCCAT
>JAHRWI010000305.1 GCA_019090225.1 Porticoccaceae bacterium | reverse complement strand
GTAGAGCACGTGTTGGACGGTTAAGTTGTTGTCGCGGATTTCCTGCATTTTTTGCTGCAGCTGTTCTTCTGCGAGGCGATGGATATGTTCGTCGGCGGTGATGCAGCGCATATCCAAAACATCTTTTGGCAAAATCATTTTGTGCTGGGTGCCAGAGAATTCGATTTCGCCAGAGAAATACTCATTATAGTCGGCGGCGTAATCCGGTGCCGGATAACCGAAAATCACTTTGCTACAGGTGAGCTTTTTGCCACTGACAAATTCCAGAGCATTGTGCAGGGTTAGCATCATGGCTTCGACGACAATGGCTCGTAGCTCGGGCTTGTCATAGGTCTCGACGATCTCAAGAATTACCGAATCTTCTTCATAGTAGACTTTTAAATCACAAAAATTTATCGCGGTTTTATAGTATTTGGCGGCATCTTTAATGGCCTGGCCAACGGTTGTTGCGCTAATTACAGCCATGCCGATGGTGCCGTGGCTGGAGATATGAATTTTTGTGCCTATAGAAAGTCCAGCTTCTTTTATATGGAGTTTTTCTATTAATTCAAAAACGGCTTCATGCAGCGCTTCAAATTCTATTTTTGCGGTTGGGTTTTCGAGTAAGTCGAGAGCGATACCGTGGCGTTTAAAGCAGTCTGTTATTTCATCACCGCCACCCAGAGTGTGGAGCACTAGATTGGCATAGCTGGAGGAAACATAATAACCGCCAGGCCCTACCGACTGTAGAGGTTTGGATAATGTCAGAGCGTCCTTGGTGTCAGGCAGTGTTGCCATTATTAATTTCCACAGATATCAAGCTGACGAGACGAAGGTGGTGGCATTGTGGAGCGCCGCTTTTATTTTTCTGAATCCATCAGAATGTAATTTCACAAAAGCACTTGTCTAAGCGCCATTTTTGTATGCAGATTGCTTATTGTATTTCTTGGATGATGAACTGAACTGACACTTCAAACAAGTCCTATAGGTTTAAGATCATGATATATTTGATCTTAGTGGGTTATGGGCTTGACTGAATTCCTGAAAAACTTTTTGGCGTGTAATTGATGTCATAAAGATAATTTCACTGAGAAAAAGATTTTCAAAGGGGTTTTGCTGGCAATTAGATATCTGAGTTCTTAGTTTCCAGTTACGAGCAGAATATCCAGGTAGCAATAGTAAATGCCCATATATTATACCTTTGATAACAGTGGGTTATGTTGTCTGGGTGTTGTTTGAGCTGTTGCGCTGAATGAGTACGCCTGGCCTGGAGCGCGCGATTTATGACATTCGTGTGTCACTTTCTGCAATACCTTTGTCATCTTCTGCTCTGCATGGCGCTAAATTACTTGGGTATTGTGCATGCCTGACTTAAAGGCAGAGACGGCTGGCTAGGCTAAACTAACATGGTCTAACTGGCTCAACAGAACTAACGTAACTATAACAGGGGATAACAATGGCTCTTTCAAATACTCAAACAGCAACGCTGGAGACCGGCTCTGAAAGTAAAGTAGCTGGACATTTCAAGCGTAATCGTTTTGCCTATATGTGTGGCGCGTTTGCCCTCGCTGTGGGAGCGGCCTTGCGCATCTATCTAGATACCATGGGCTTTGCGGTTGGTACTGACTACTATTCAGAAGAATTCCAGACTTACTGGATGCCACTGCTTTACGGTGAAATAATTGTCTTGTGTTCATTTACCGTCATCCTGTCGGTGTATTTCTGGATGACCAGGGAGACCGATGCCAGCAGTATCAGTAAGGAGCTGGAGCTGAGCCGATACTGGAGATTACTCGGTGTTTTCACGGTAATGGGTATATGGGCTGGCGCGATAGCTTCCAACGCTGTTGAATCTGACGCTGCGTGGCATCAAGTGACTATCCGCGATACTGACTTTACACCGACACACATTATTATCTTCTACTTTGCTCTGCCGTTTTTAACTGCGATGTTGATTCCAGCCTTTATCTGGACCCATACCCGCATACCGGCCTATATGAACAAAATATCCCTGCCATTCCTGGCTGTGGTTGTCGGTATTCTTATGATTATGCCTAACTACGGTTTTAACGAGTGGGGGCATACTTTCTTCTATGCTGAAGAGCTGTTTGCGGCGCCTATCCACTGGGGCTTCGTATTCCTCGGCTGGTCACTGTTCTTCCTGGTACCTCTGGCTGTTCAGTTGTTCACCAATATGGGTCGCTTGATTGCTGAGACGACTGCTGAAGACTACAAGCAGCATTCAGCTTAAGTTATCCAGGGCCTACTGAATCAAGAGTTAAGCAACAGCAAGGTAGGCCCCACATAATATCCCCGCAAGCATCAATCTTGCGGGGATATTTTTTTCTGACATCCCCCTAAACAACAACCTATACTTTAGGTAAGCATCTTTGTACCGGTGAGGTATCCCTATGAGTCAAGCACAAGCAGAAGAAGTTACCGAGATTGAAGCCAAGAGACGGCTGCTGGATATTAAGTCTCTCGATAATCCCAAAGCGTTAAAGTTATATCGTCGTTTCGATGGGATTCTCATTCTCGTTCTTTTTACATTCCTTACGCTCGGCATTCAGATTCAGTTCACGCTGACGGCGGGGGATTGGGATTACTGGATTGACTGGCGTGATCGTCGTTGGTGGCCACTCATATCACCGTTTACCTTGCTGCTATTTATTGGCGCGTTTACCTACGGTATCTGGTACCGCTTACGACTGCCGATCATTGCTACCGCTGTGACACTGCTGTTGTGCCTGGTCTCGTGGTTGAGCCGCTACCTGAACTTCGTTGAGTTCGCGAATTTCCCCATGTCTTTTACCTTTCCTTCTACTTACATAGGGCTGGCTATTTTGTTGGATTGCGCTCTGGCGATGACCCGCAGTTTGGTGGTCTCAGCGATGATTGGTGGCGGCTTATTTGGGGCCCTGGTTTACCCTCTCAACTGGGCATTTATGGCGCCTTATAAGGTGCCGGTAGAGTTTAACGGCACACTTATGTCGGTGGCTGATTTGATGGGCTACGAATATATTCGGACCACTACCCCTGAATATTTGAGAATTATCGAGGAGTCGACCTTGCGGACCTTTGGTGGCTCGGTGACACCGCTTACCGCAGTATTCGCTGGGCTGTGTGGCATCGTTATTTATGCGATATTTTTATATGCAGGTTCATGGATTAATGGCCTGGATAAATACGCTAAGCGCATCGTTTAGACTAACGTCGGAGTAGACAGAAAAATGAACAGAATTGTAGCAAGAAAGACGTGGTTTAAAGGTTTGCAGTTCCATAGTGTGTTGGCAGTGCTTGCCTTGATGCTGCTAGCTGGAGATGTAATGGCTCACGGTGAGCGAGCGCAGTTGGCGAGTATGCGTATGCGTACGGTGCACTGGTTCGATACTCAGGTGACACCATTAAATGTCAAAGTCGGCGATTTGGTAACGGTTACAGGTAAGCTGGTCACCTCAGAATGGTGGCCGAAACATATGCCCAGTATCGAAGAAACGGTATTTTTAAATATCGGTGTGCCTGGGCCGACTTTTCTGAGATTGCACTCTGAAGTGAACGGTGTGCCAATGATGCGTTCGACGGCGTTCCCATTGGGTAAGGTGTACGAGTATAAAACCGTGCTGCGGGCTCGAGTTGCCGGTCGCTACCACGTCCATCCCTTACTCAATGTTAAGGATGCAGGGTCCCTGGTGGCCAAGGGTTCCTGGCTGGAAGTGGCAGAAAATGACAGTGGTGAGCCTTTTGTTAATGAAATTACCACTCTTCCTGGTGATACTATCGATCTTGAAACCTACGGGTTAAGCGGTTTTGGCGGGGTCTATTTTTGGCACGTAGTATGGATTGTGGTGGGCATTGCTTATCTGGTGTATTGGCTGGGGACTAAAAGAGAATTGTTTATACCGCGTTTTATTCGGATTCGAGCCCTGGGTCAGGATCGGGCTAATGAGCTGCTTACCAAAAATGATTTTGTTGTCAGTAGTATATTTTTTACTTTGACGCTGGCGCTGATACTGACGGGTTATCTTTGGGCGGAAAACAGATATCCGATCACCATCCCCTTACAGACGGGCTTGGTGGACGTAGAACCGATTGATATACCTGCAGGTGATCTTGAGGTGGTGGTAGATCATGCCACCTATGAGTTAGCTGGCCGAAGTTTGACCATGCGAATGAATATGACCAATAATGGCACCAGCCCGATTCGGATAGCGGAGTTTTTAACCGCGAATATTCGTTTTATGAACGCTAAAGTTGGCGAGGGCGAGATTTATGAAGGCGAAGAAATGATTTCTCGCGATGGTCTCACTGTGTCGATCGATACGATTGCACCGGGTCAGTCGGTAGATGTTGATCTGGTGGCCTCTGATGCCTTGTGGGAAAAATACCGTATGACCGGTCTTATCCACGATCCAGACAGTCGTTTTGCGGGTTTGATCTTCTATTACGACGACGTGGGCACTCGCTATTATCAGGAAGTTGGCGGCGCTGTATTGCCAGAGTTCTTTTGATCAAAAGCATAGCGTTGTGACTGATAAAACTGCGAACCTAGAAAAATAACAGGCTGAGTTAATTAAATGATACGCGTACCTGCATTAACGAGTCCTTTTACAAGGGCTTTCGTCTCCTGTCTTGCTTTGTTGTGGGCGGCTTCGGGTAGTTCCATCGTGTTTGCCCACGGTGGAGTGTCCATAGAAGACGATGTTTGCCTGATCAATATTGATCGATACAAGGCGCATTTCACGGGTTACCTACCAAAAGAACGGGCTACCCAGGAGTTTTGTGAGGATATCCCTGTCGCCACTGAAAGCATTTTTGTGATCGATTTTATCAGTGATGAGCTGCGGGCTATGGAATTGGATTTTCGTATTATCCGCGACGTCAATGACATTGGTGTGACTGCTACCTATGGTGACCTGGGGGGTGACGAAGCTATCGAAGCTGCGAGTATCTTTTATCAGGAGCCACAGCTGTATCGGAAAGGGATTTTGAACGTTCGCTATGATTTCACCCAGGAAGGCGGCTACATAGGTATTGTAAATGCCCATCATATTGAGACTGGCTTAAAATATACCTCGGTATTTCCATTTTCTGTGGGCAAAGTCGATTACTGGCAGTATGGTAAGTATTTCTTAATACTATTTATTGGCTGCGGTGTATTTGTCTATGCCGCAGGCAGAGGCCATATCTTTCATCCAGATCAAAGAAAATCCGGCCAAAGTAAGTCTGCTGAAGATAACTAGGTCTGCTAATTTGCGTCGTTTGAAACTGAATAGTACAAACCTTTGAAGCCCCTCTATCGAGCACTGCTGCTGCTAACCCTTATCGCGGTGGTGTTTGTACTTGTTCCCTGGCAATGGTATCCGCGAGATTGGCGGGTTTGGTATGCGGACACCTTTGGTGCGAGTGGCTATCAAACACCGTTGTCGACCAGGCCGGCTGTCCCCTCCGAAGATGCTGAAGAAGCGTGCCCTCCCGATATTAAAGGTTGGCGCAAGGCCCAGTCCATTGCAGGCGTTGAGATTGGTCAATCACCCAACTGCCTGGCAGATAACCCCCACGCTGTAGCGGCTTTCGTCAAAGGCACCAATAACGTTGGTCATATGACCTTGATGGACGCCAAATTGTCCCCGGATGCGGTGGTTAAAGGGCGTGATCTTGATGGTGACGGTGATCCGGATGAAATACATATTCGCCTTGAAGTGTTTGAGCTTAACGGTGGTTCGCCGGATCTAAATGAACCCGTGGTGCAATATTCAATAGCGCCCGGCATCAAGCCCGGGCTGTGGGTGTTCGCGCCGAAATCCCTGGGCATGTCCACTGAGAATTTTGAATCTTTAGTCGCACAACCTGGTCTGAGATTGCCTTCGCCTGCGATTCGGGTGGAGCAGGGTGATCACGTCAAAGTGACTCTGGAAAATACCCATTACATGCCCCATACCATTCACTTTCATGGGGTTGATCACCCTTTCCTTACCGCTGATGGGGGGGGCAATGACGGTGTGCCTATGACCAGTGAAAAACCTGTTATGCCGGGCAAGCAGCGCACCTACGAAATGCAGCCACGCCAGCCGGGTACCATGTTTTACCATTGTCATGTTGAGGTGCAGGCCCACCTGATGATGGGTTTGAATGGTTTGTTTGTGATTGAAGAAAACAGACCCAACAACTGGGTGCAAACCATGAATATCGGTGATGGCCTGGTCAGGCATAGCTCTGTTGCGGTCAAGGAAAAATATGACCGCGAATATGATTTACATTATCAGGATATTGATGAAGAGTTGGGCGCGACCATTCAGGGCGACAATGACCCCCGGGTGATTACCCAAAAGATTCACCGAGAATACGATATCGGTAAGGCTGATCCCGATTACCATACTTTGAATGGCCGATCCTTCCCATACACGGCTCGTGATTCTCTGATCGTCACCGCACCTGACGAACTGGTAAAGCTGCGCGTTGTAAATGGCGGTAGCGCCGGTGTTGCCATTCATACCCACGGCCACAAAGTCACTATTAGTCATCACGATGGTGTTGAATACCCGGAGCCAGTTCGGGTCACCCGCGATGTGGTGTGGATTGCTTCTGCTCAACGGGTCGATCTTGAACTATCGACAAAAGATGATGGCTTGCACAGTTATGGTGAAGGCGTGTGGCTGCTGCATGATCACGAAGAGAAAGGTGTTGTTACCAATGGTTTCGGTCCGGGTGGTAATGTCAGCGCCATAGTTTATGAGCGTTATTTGCAGGATAACGGCTGGCCGATGACTTTCGGCTTAGATTGGACTAATTACCTGACACCAGGGTTTTATGATCGCCGCAATAGCGATACAGCATTATTGCCTGGCGTCGAGGAGGCCAGTGGGGTTAGTCTGCGAATCATCGCTCTGGTGGTTCTGGCTGGTATTTTCATTGGCTTAATTATCGTTTGGTTTTATCCAGGGAAGCGACGTGGGAAAGACTAAGGCTAAGCGCGTGATCAGCCTGGTTTATGGCGTATTTACGTGCGCGTTGGCGAGCTTACTAGTCATGCCTGTGGTGGCGCAGTCCGATCAGGATGAGTCTGATCAAGGTATGGATCACAGCATGCATGAAACTATGGATCACAGTATGCATCAGGGTATGGATCACGGCATGGTGATGGATGCTACCGGCATGGTGATGAATCAGAACCTAGATAAGCTGCCGGAAGACTGTGAAAAAATTAACGCTGAATATGAAATCAAGGTCATCGCCGGTACCGATTATGCCAAACCTTATGCGGGCACCATGTTTGGTTTTAATGAGCATCAATGGCAAGTCGAGCCCTGTAGCCGCATTACGGTAACGTTTAAGAATGAAGATAATGTGCGTCATCAGTGGATGATCCACAAGTTGCCGAAATACCTTTATGACCAGGGCATGTTCCATATGGAGGCTGCTGGTGGTCAGACCCAAACGGGCACTTTTATCGTGCCCAGCGATGACAGAACTTATCTCGTCCATTGCGATATTGCCCAGCATATGGAAAAGGGCATGAAGGCACAGCTTATTGTCGG
>JAHRWI010000304.1 GCA_019090225.1 Porticoccaceae bacterium | reverse complement strand
GATCTTGCCAACAAACTCTACAACTGGTTCGCATCGTACGTGACCAGCTTTAAAATTGAGGACCTTACTTCCGGTTTCCGTATTCTTAAGAGTAGTACTGCAAAACAAAGACAGTGCTACAGTGCTACATTGACTCGCTGGGCATGCGCGGTAGAGGCTATGAAATACCAGTAGAAATGTTACCTCGCGTCAATATCCCAAGCATCGTCTTACTCAACATTAGAGGCTACCAACATTTTGTCGTTTTTAAGCGCTTAATCGAGGACAAAGTGTATATAGGTGATCCCGCCTTAGGTAACCGAATCATGACTAAAGATGAGTTTATTCAGGCCTGGAATGGCTCCATTTTTGTGGTGATTGGCAAGAACTTTGACCGCTATACCGTGCTGCGCCAGCCCAAAGAAGGGCTCACCGCACGTAAATTTCTACACAGCATGGCACCCGTAACAAACGCAGAGTTGTTAGATTTTGGATTTACCAATGCCGACCTGTTCTAGCTTACAGGCTCTAACTCATAGGTCGGCTATTTTTTTAATTGTGACACGGAGGATACAAAAATGAACCAGCATCGCTTAGAAAAATTATTATCAGGAATTCGTTCCCCTCGCACCAGATGCGCCCTGGCATCACTGACACTAGCTGCGAGTACCGTTTTTTACATTCCAGTGAGTTCGGCTGCATTATTCGACGAACTCTCGAAAAACGAGCTTTCAGAAATTCGAGGGAAATTCTTAAGAAGTGGCAATATATTACAATATTTTGGACTCAGCATGAATACTACCTGGGGGACACCCTCCGGTTCGGCGCATTCGTCAGGGCTGAACTTAGGTTTTCATTTAGGTGGCAATTCACCTACCATTTCGATTACGCGAAGCGGGTCAGTGGGAGACAGGGTCGATGGTGCCGCTGTAATCCAACCCGATACCGGTCTGCAACAAATATCCGGTAGCGTCCAGAGCATCCAGGTAGGTGGCAATAGCAATACCTTAGGAAATCAACTCGACCTCGACGTTAATGGTACCAATACTGCGGTTGCGAGCAGTTCCGATCCCGATTTAGGCACCGGCGTCGAAACTTATAAATCTAGCGATGGCGTTGTTACACAATTTGTTAATACCGATAATACAATTGGTTACTCGATGCAAAATAATACCGGCACGGTTACTCAACGACTGGGAGCAAACTCTTTCAACAAGCACCAGTTATTGCAATCCATTAAAGTGGCTGGAAATATGCAACATATCGTAAATACGATCGGACTCGACGTCCGCTTGAATGATCGTGCACGATTAAGGCAGACCGCACTAGGCTTTACGGGTAATTCGGCACTCATTGGTTTACGCTAGGCGGTTCAAATAGCGAAGTCGGGCAAGGTAACAGTCGGGTAATTATATACCCCCGCTAAACCTGAGTTTTATAAAAGACGAGACAGAAGCCCGTCACGAGAAAAAGTGATGGGCTTCTGTCTATAAAACCGAGTAAACTTCTAACCCGTAGCCTTTATTTTCTGGACAATATTAACTTACGTAGCCGTAAAATTGTGTTGAGCACAGTGTGTTAAAGACTCAATGAGGAGAACAAATGAAATTAAGAACACTAGGTGCCGTCGCAATAACACTGTCGTTTGCACATATGGAGCTGGCGTTAGCTGCAGACGATCCCCTTGTACAAAAAACTGCGGATAACACAAACATCACCGCTGCTGCTTCCGAAGAAGACGCTAAGTACGCAGAAACAAGGGCAAAAGTAAATGAAGAACTCAACTACCTGAAAAATGCCAATCTGCAATTGATGCGCCGTATTCAGGCTCTTGAGAGACAAATATCTATCGAACCTGCCCAGGGGCCAGGAGCAGCTCCTTCCCCTGCTGGAGATAAGCGGGCGAACCGAACCGCTCAAGCTTCAACTGCCACAGATGGCGCAACTAACGAGTCAAAAGTAAAAAAATCTGCTGATAAAAGCCGAGGCGTTAGCGACCTAATACTGGAAGAGCACACCTTATTCGATCAGAGTTTTTCTCTCGAAGTGGGTTTTGAAATGTCTCATTTCGATCAGAACCAGCTGATTCTTAACGGTTTTCTTGCATTGGATGCTATTTTTCTCGGTGACTTAAGTGTTGACGAAATTGAAGGAGATATATTTAGAACAACCCTCCTGGGGCGCTGGGGGGTTACCGATCGTATGCAACTGAGTTTGGCTATCCCGTGGGTATACCGGGAAACGACCACCCGTTCACGGGGAGTCGACCTATCCTCGATCATCGTTTCCGAAAAATCAGTCGATGATAGTGATATTGGGGATATTTCCCTGGGTTTAAGCTATCAACTGTTTGCAGAAACCTATACCCGCCCAGATATTGTTCTAAATTTTGGCGTTACAGCACCCACTGGCCGCGATCCCTATGGCATCGATTTTATTGAAGACCCAACGAATACCAACCTTGTCTTTCCATCCGCGCTTCCCACGGGTTCCGGTTTATGGCAGGCGTCTGCGGGAGTATCTTTCTTAAAAAGCACCGATCCCGCCATCCTGTTTGCTAGCTTTAACTACATTCATTATTTCGAAAAAAGCTTTGGCGATATCGGTGCTGACCCCGACGCAGCTCCCTCGCCTGGCGATGTACAACTAGGCGATGCGTTCCAGATTGCTGCCGGGATTGCCTTTGCCATTAACGAGCGTACCAGCTACAGCATGTCATTTACACAACGCTGGACCGATGAAGCTGAAATCACTCAGCCTGGCGTGGGTAGCCAAGAGATTATAGGTTCGGATGGCGCCACTGGCACCTTTGATATCGGTGTTACTTACGCCCTCACAGATAGACTATCGATGGTGACAAACCTGGGTATGGGGCTTACTAACGAAACCTCAGACTATAGATTCAGCCTGAAATTTCCCTATCGTTTTTAATTCACCTTGAGCTTTTGATTAAGTAACG
>JAHRWI010000303.1 GCA_019090225.1 Porticoccaceae bacterium | reverse complement strand
TCCAGGTTTAAGTTTAGCTTCATCAAAGTGTGGCGGGCCGAAAGTGCTGGCAGCCTTCTTTGAAAAACCATACCCTTCCTTTGGTATCCAAAGAAAGTTCTTGTGCAGCTCTTCATCATTATTACTGTCATGAAATACTGCAATTGCATAGCCTCCACTCGGGACATCAGGAAAATTATACTGGATGTATTTTTTAGTTACATTTGGAAAAATACTCTTATAAGCATGGTTAATTTCAGGAAAACCATTTGAGTTCTTATATAGCCTTATTGCGACTTGCCCTTCTGTTTTCTAAAATTCGGATATGACAATGGAAACATTTCCAGTTTGTGTAAATGCGTCCGAAGCAACAACTGCAGAAATAATAAAGATTATGGTTTATCTCATTTTCCTTTTTCTTTTTCTTTTTTAAACATAACAGTTTTATTCAGAAGACAGCGTCGCACTGTCACCCGATTCGCCATCTCGGGAATAAAGTTCGGGGGAAAAGGCTGTATTTGTTTTTATATCAATGCGTTATCCCTGTTATTCTTAGTAAGGTTTTCGGTGATAGTGCGACGCAGGCGTAGCTGTTTTTGTTTTCCGTCTCGCGAACACTTATTACAAGCCTTCATATTTAAAGAAGTCAATGGCACAAAAGTATTCGCGAGACGGTGGCTACTGATCTCGGAGCTTGGCCTACAAAATTACGGGATCTTGCAGTCCAGCACAACGGAAGCACGAGAATCAGACTCCATTGATTTATTCAATGCTCATGTACTATTTCACATACTTGAACGATCATGTGCCACATCGGGCTGATGAACATTAACCAGTGGGACTTGTTCGTCGTTAAAGTTTTTCATCACGTTAAACGCTCGCCGCTGCACAATATTTACGTTGGTTTCTTTGACATGCCCGTAGCCGCGAATAAAGTGGGGCAAGCCAGTGAGTTCAATGGCAAGTGGCAGTTTATCTACTGTTAAGTGAGCCAAGAGGTGATTAATTTGCTGCTCATAGTCGGCAATTAACTGGCGCTCCATTTTTCGCTCTGCGCTGCGGCCAAAGAGATCAAATGCCGTGCCCCTTAAAAACTTGAACTTAGCCAGCACCTTAAAAACCGGCAACACCCAGCTACCGAATTCTCGTTTAATCAGATGGCCTGAGTCGGGATCGCGCTTTGCTAACAACGGTGGTGCTAAATGGAAGCGCAGACGCAATTTACCTTCAAACTGCTCGGTTAAGGCCTGCTGAAAGTCTCCGTTGGTATAAAAACGGGCGACTTCGTATTCGTCTTTGTAGGTCAATAATTTAAAGTAATAACGCACGACCTTGTCGGTTAACGCCAGCTCACTTAAAGCGAGCTTTTCGTCACTACCCCCTTCCCCTGCCAACAGCTCGGTTTCTACTTGCCTAACTTTATTCACCAGTGCGAGGTAGCGCTCGGCGTAGGTTTTGTTCTGGTAGGCGATTAATTCCCCATAGCGATAATCGATAACTTCGTCGAGGCTCTGGGCAGCTATCACTGCTACCGGCTTTGGCCCGAGTCCAGCTAATCCAATCACCTTGTCGGCATATTCAGCAAAACGCCGCCCCCAGAGAAACGCCTGTAGGTTGGCATCAATGGCCACGCCGTTGAGACGAATAGACTGTTCGAGAGAGCTCCGCTGTAAAGGCAACAAACCCTTTTGCCAAGCGTAACCGAGCAGAATCATGTTACCAGCGAGGGCGTCACCGAGCAGCGCCAACCCTAGCGCGGTGGCATCGAAAAAATGACCTCCACTCTCGCCCACGGCCAATTTAATAGCCCGTTCCATGGCCTGTTCCGGGAAAGGTGAATCCGGATTATGGGTGAAATCCGCGGTGGGGGAATCATGGTTATTGACTACCGCCGCTGCGCTTTTTGAGTTCATCCGTGCCAGGGAATCCTGGCCCGATGACACCACCAGGTCAGCACCCAGCAAGAGCTGGCCTTCACCTGTGGGGACTCGCGCGCCAAAAATATCTGCCTGTTGATTAGCAATGCGCACATGGCTGGTCACCGCGCCAAACTTTTGCGCCAGACCCGTCTGGACGAGCACAGCTGTACCCTTATCCTCGATGTGAGCAGCCATACCGATAATGGAGCCGACGGTTAGTACACCCATACCACCAACACCGGTCAGCAAAATACTAAAGGGCTCGGTGATTGCCTTGACCGTGGGTTCGGGAAGGGCCGGGAAATCCACCTCACCAATAGAGGAGACTGATTTACGAATGCTGCCGCCCTGCACCGTAACGAAGCTGGGGCAAAAACCTTTGAGGCAGGAATAGTCTTTATTACAGGCGCTTTGATCAATGATACGTTTACGGCCCAGCTCGGTTTCTTTCGGCAATACCGATAAACAATTGGATTTAACCCCGCAATCACCACAGCCCTCGCAAACTCGCTCGTTGATAAACACCCGTTTATCCGGGTCTTCCAGCAAGCCGCGTTTTCTTCGACGGCGTTTTTCTGTAGCGCAGGTCTGTTCATAAATAATGACGCTGGTGCCATCGAGGTCCCGCAAGGTTTTTTGCAGGGCGTTGAAGTTATCGCGATGACCAACAGTCAAACCTTCAAAGCGCGGGAAATCCCGGCCATATTTTTCTGGCAAATCACTGACCACGGCGATGCGCTTCACGCCTTCGCCTTTTAATTGATAGACCATTTGCTCAACGGTAAGACTGCCGTCAACATGCTGACCACCAGTCATAGCCACCGCGTCGTTGTAAAGAATCTTGTAGGTGATATTAGTGCCGGAGGCGATAGCGGCGCGGATGGCCAGTATGCCCGAATGGAAATAGGTGCCATCACCAATGTTTTGAAAAACGTGACGGGTATTGGTAAAGGGCGCCTGACCTATCCAGGAAGCACCTTCACCGCCCATCTGGGTGAAGGTTTCGGTTTCCCTGTCCATCCAGGTGACCATAAAATGGCAACCAATACCGGCTAGTGCCCGGCTGCCTTCCGGCACCTGAGTGGAGGTATTGTGCGGACAACCGGAACAAAACCAGGGCTGACGTTGGGGCAGCGTTGGTGCATCGCTGGCAACAATTTGTCCTTGAGCTTGCTGTTTAGATTCTTCGCTCTGTCGGGTAGTAAAAGCACTGGTGATGTCGCCACCGAGCTTGGCAATGCGACCCAGCAACACCGCGGAAATACCTGTCGCGGTTAATTCACCAACGCTGCTTAATAACTCGTGTCCCTGCCCGTCTCGCTTGCCAATCACTCGCGGACGACGACTTTCAGGCAGATTGTAGAGTAGGCTTTTCAACTGATCTTCAATGAGTGGGCGTTTTTCTTCGACCACCAGGATTTCATCTAAACCCTGAGCAAATTCGATAATGGCCTGTGGCTCAAGCGGCCAGGTCATAGCCACTTTAAACACTTTTAAACCGATGCTTTCGGCCATTGCCTGATCAATACCGAGATCGTTAAGGCTTTGCAGAACGTCCAGGGATGCCTTGCCGGTAGTGACAATACCCAGCCGTGGCTTGCTGCAATCGATCATAGTTTTATCAATCTTGTTAGCCCGCGCAAAAGCCTGAGCGGCGAGCAACTTCACTTCATGCAGGCGCTTTTCCTGCTCCAGGAAAGGATCTGGCCAGCGGCAGTGGACGCCCGTTTCGGGCAGTTCAAAATCCTGGGGTTCTGTGAGCTGAATGCGATCGGGATCAATATCTGCGGAAATCGC
Source organism: Porticoccaceae bacterium (assembly GCA_019090225.1). Lineage (GTDB taxonomy): Bacteria > Pseudomonadota > Gammaproteobacteria > Pseudomonadales > Porticoccaceae > HB2-32-21. Next base: position 1,012 of record JAHRWI010000303.1, on the reverse strand, counting down.
GGCATCCATATTTTCTGGCGTGGTTTTCATGCCCACCCAGCAGCCGCTATAGCGGGACATTTCCCAGCCGATAATCCCGAAATCAAGAATATCCTGAACACCTGCCGGGTTTAATACGGGCATAGAAGCGCCCATAAACATGGGTTCACTTTGAAAGGCGAGGGTCGAGGATTTGGCCATGTGATCATCACCGACCACGGCCAGCACGCCACCAAACTTTGAACTGCCAGCGTTGTTGGCGTGCTTCATGGAATCCATAGCCCGATCCAGACCCGGCCCCTTGCCATACCACAACCCAAAGACGCCATCGTATTTTGCTTCGGGGAACAGGTTCACTTGCTGACTACCCATCAGGGCGGTAGACGCCAGCTCTTCATTAACACCGGGCTGAAAGTGGATATTGTGTTCTTTGAGATGAGCATCGGCGCGCCACAGGGCGTTGTCATAACCGCCAATGGGAGAGCCTCGGTAACCGGAGATAAAACCTGCGGTGTTCAGCCCTTTGGCTAAATCGCGCTGATGTTGCAAAATCGGCAGGCGGACTAAGGCCTCAATGCCGGTTAGATAGGCTTTGCCGCGTTCAAGGGTATATTTATCATCAAGAGAAACTGTCATTGCGTTCCCTCACTTTTTTTAAAGGCCTGAATTGAGGAGGAACATTCTATAACGAACGCAAGCTGGAGCGAACACCAGGATATTTTAAATAAAACCGATCTTTAAACCGCCAGAGAATGAAGCAGTAGCTTTATATGGCCTAGATATTTATATGACCAAGGTATTTATATGACCAAGATGTTTATATAGCCAGGGTGTTAGTCAGGCGAACTGATGAAGATAGAATCCAAGCAAGCGACTTCAGGAAACAGGGACAACAAGGGTTACAGGCCTTACTTCGGAGGTAGCTCCTCAACGCTTAAATGTGAGATATCAACTTCGACAGGGTCGACATGCTTTTTCTCACTGTCCTGCAAAATATCGCCCTCTAATTCCTCCACAGCCAGAGCACTAATAT
>JAHRWI010000302.1 GCA_019090225.1 Porticoccaceae bacterium | reverse complement strand
GCATCTCCGACATACCAGATTCGGTCTGAGCTTGCCGCCGTCAATTGCTGACGAATCTCACTGTTGGCGGCATCGCTGTTTAGATCGACCCGAGGGTCAAAGCCTGAGCTGCCGACTTCAAGGCCACGCAAGGCCTTTTGCAAAGATTCCTGAAAGGTTCGGCCGATGGCCATGACCTCGCCCACCGACTTCATTTGTGTCGTTAAGAGAGGGTTGGCCTGAACAAATTTCTCAAAAGCAAAACGCGGTATTTTGGTCACCACGTAATCGATACTAGGTTCGAAAGAGGCTGGTGTCGCACCGCCGGTAATGTCGTTGCGTAGCTCGTCGAGGGTATAACCAATGGCCAGTTTGGCGGCGATTTTGGCAATGGGAAAGCCCGTCGCTTTCGAGGCCAGCGCTGATGAACGGGATACCCTGGGGTTCATCTCAATGACTACCAAACGACCATCTTCCGGATTAACAGCAAACTGCACATTTGAGCCGCCGGTTTCGACGCCGATCTCCCGCAGCACTGCGATGGAGGCGTTGCGCATGATCTGATATTCCTTATCAGTCAGCGTCTGAGCCGGGGCAACGGTGATCGAATCGCCAGTGTGGATACCCATAGGGTCGAGGTTTTCAATGGAGCAGATAATGATGCAGTTATCGTTTTTGTCCCGCACCACCTCCATTTCATATTCTTTCCAGCCGATCAGAGATTCATCAATCAGCAACTCTTTGGTCGGTGAAAGATCCAGACCACGCTTGCAGATTTCTTCGAACTCTTCGCGGTTATAGGCGATACCGCCACCCGATCCACCCATGGTGAAGGAAGGGCGAATAATGCAGGGGAAGCCAAATAGGTCAGGCACCTGCAGTGCTTCTTCAAGACTATGGACAATCCGAGAGTTAGGCGTTTCCAGGTCGATCGCTTTCATGGCGCGATCAAATTTTTCACGATCTTCGGCTTTATCGATGGCCTCCTTGGTGGCGCCGACCAGCTCGACATCGAATTTTTCGAGCACGCCTTCTCGGGCTAGATCAAGGGCACAGTTAAGTGCGGTCTGGCCGCCCATGGTCGGCAAAATCACGTCAGGGCGTTCTGTCTCGATAATCGCTGCTACTGTGCGCCATTCCACCGGTTCGATGTAGGTGGCATCGGCCATCACCGGGTCGGTCATAATGGTCGCAGGATTGGAATTAACCAGAATGACGCGGAAGCCTTCCTCTCGCAAAGCCTTACAGGCCTGAGCACCGGAATAATCGAACTCACAGGCCTGACCGATAACAATCGGCCCGGCACCAAGAATTAATATGCTGTGAATATCGCTACGTTTTGGCATTGGTACTCATCATGGGTTTTTAAAGAGCCATCAGCTGGATGGTAAAGAGCCGTTGGCTCGATAAAGGGTCATCAGCTCGATAAAGTGATCAAATAAAAGTGTCGCATCGTGGGGGCCGGGGCTGGCTTCAGGGTGACCTTGAAAACTAAATGCGGGCTTGTCGGTGCGGGCAATGCCCTGCAAGGAATCATCAAATAGCGAACGATGGGTGGCCCGCAGGGTGCTTGGCAGGCTTGATTCATCTACCGCAAAGCCGTGGTTCTGGCTGGTGATCAAGACGGTTTGATCATCGAGATTCTGTACCGGGTGATTGGCCCCGTGGTGACCGAACTTCATTTTTTCGGTACTAGCACCCGATGCCAGAGCCAACAACTGGTGCCCCAGGCAAATACCAAACAGGGGGATATCGGTTTCCAGTAAAGTGTGAATAGCGCTAATGGCGTAATCGCAGGGTTCTGGGTCGCCAGGTCCATTGGACAGGAAGACCCCATCCGGCTGCATTGCTAACACAGCGCTCGCTGGCGTTTGTGCAGGCACGACGGTGACCTCGCAACCGCGATCCACCAGCATGCGTAAAATATTGCGTTTTACGCCATAGTCGTAGGCAACTATACGATAGGGTGCGGCTGCTTGCTCGGGGCTTTCGTTTTTGTTCAGGTTTTTGTTCTGGGTTTTTGTCTCAGTAAGGTTTTCAGCTTTTTTCTCGGCATGCTTCGGCGCTGGCTGTAAGCGCGCCGCTAGTTGCCAGCTGCCAGCCGTCCACTCATAAGACTTTTTCGTAGACACTTCTTTAGCGAGATCCAGACCTGCCAAGCCAGCAAAGTTTCGCGCTGCGTCGAGAACCGCAGATTCGGCATCCTCGGCATCGGTATAACCGGCCACTATGGCACCACTTTGAGCGCCTTTTTCTCGCAAAATCCGGGTCAGTCTGCGGGTATCGATATCGGCAATGGCAACAACGTTATGTTGTTTGAGATAGGCGTCGAGACTTTGCTCGCTGCGGAAATTGCTGATCGTCAGGGGCAGGTCGCGAATCACCAGGCCAGCAGCCCACAGTGCGGCCGACTCTTCGTCTTCGCTATTAACGCCAACATTGCCAATATGTGGATAGGTTAGCGTGACTATCTGTCTGGCGTAGGAGGGGTCGGTGAGAATTTCCTGATAACCGGTCATAGCGGTGTTAAACACCACCTCGCCGCTGGTCATAGCCTCTGCGCCAATAGCTTTACCGCGAAAGATAGAGCCGTCCGCAAGAGCTAAAATGGCAGGTGGGCGGGCAAGCTGGTTCAACAGGAACTCCTTCGTAAGGCCAGTAAGTAATGGGTTTTCTGACAACGAACGAAAGGTGGTTGCTCTTTAGGTTAGAAAGTTCCAGCTAAGCGATTTAAAACGCTTAGCTAAGAAAATCAGGCTATAAAAAAGCGAGATGAAAACCGTCGTTTCACCTCGCCAATATGCAACCTTTTAGGACATTCCACCGCTTGCCAACCTCTGCGCTGTCAGGCTGATACCGCGGATTATACCCCGGCAAAACCTGAGGCGGGATTTTAGGTGATTAGCTCTAAACTGTCCAGCTATTAGAGGGCTTGAAGACCTCTAATAGACGCATTGATTGTCGTTGTTGAGCGATCTAATAGAGCGCCTTATTTAAGGCCTTCTATTTAAGACCCAGCACATCCTGCATGTCGAACAGGCCATTGGGTTTGTCGGCCATCCAGGCTGCAGCTCGTACCGCACCCCTGGCAAAAGACATACG
>JAHRWI010000301.1 GCA_019090225.1 Porticoccaceae bacterium | reverse complement strand
GACAAATGAGTCGGGTAAATTCGGCGCGTATTGCGGCTATCAAAGCCGAGCAAGCTGAGCTTCAGGTGGCCGGTTCAGTGATGGCGTCCGATGCGTTTTTCCCCTTCCGAGACGGTCTGGATAACGCCGGCAATGCAGGTGTTACTGCGGTCATTCAACCGGGTGGCTCGATTCGCGATGACGAGGTTATCGTTGCAGCGGATGAACATGATATTGCCATGGTCTTTACCGGTATGCGACATTTCCGGCACTGATAAACTTATAGGGCAATCGAATCGGCCCCGTGAAGTCACTGCTATTCCGATATGTACTAAATCACTATATTGGCAGGCGCTCAATTCACTAATAATCTATAGCGATAACGTACTGGTACACAATGAAAACGTGGCCATCCCTGGCGACCCTGTCTGGACATTACTAGATTCACTTGTTGAGCTAGAAAAATATCTAGTCGGGGCGTCAGGTTGGGCGTATTTCAATACTGCTTACTCCGCCAATGGGGAGTACATTCTGACCAGTGATGCGCTAAGGCCTTAGATAGGATTATTTCGCCTAGCCAGCAAGCAGTTATGAACAGCATTAAGGTGCCTAATAAATTGACACTTGGGCCAGATTGTTGATTCGAGGTGTTGGTAACTACAGCGACAGCTGAAATCAGTATGGGCTTAATGAGGATTTATATAGCGCTCAAGGGAGGGTTTTAACCTCCGACCAAGGTATTAGAATGCACCGGTCTACCGAGCCGAGCTATTCCCCGTTATGGAGATTGGATTACGAAATTAAGGCGCGGTCGGCTCGATTTCTGTCGCTGTTTTGGCTGGTAAGCCAGTGCGTTCGAGGTCAATCAGGTAATCCACAACCTTTAGCATGCCAGCCTGACTACCGGCCATCCGAGCGGTGACTCGATACTTGCCATTAACAATCATCTCCGGGGTACCGGTAATCTGATAGCCGCGCTGTCGGGATTCGGCTTGCTGAACCGCACTGTTTACGCCGAAGGAGTTGAAAGTGCTTTTGAATTTCTCAGTATCAACGCCGTTGGCAACGAACAGTTTAGAAATAGCGCTTTCATTGGCGAGTTTGTTTTTTCTGAGGTTCATTTCCTGAAATATCACGCTGTGTAAGGTATCTAGCACCCCGAGTGCCTTGGCGGCGTAGAAGGCTCTGGCGTGCAGCGCCATGCTCGGATGCCATATGGCGGGGCTTTTTACAAAATTGACATCTTCGGCCAGGGTTTTTGACCAGGGAAGAATGGTCGGCTCAAAACTGTAGCAATGACCACAGCCGTACCAGAAGACTTCGGTGGCCTCTATTTTGCTGGGGTTGCTGGTGCGCACTGGCGTATCAAGCACTTGGTAATGGGTGCCAGCTACATATTTTTGTTCGGCAGCGGCGCTTTTTTCAGAATTAGTTCCGGTTTCAGCCAGGCTATTAAAAGAAGTAGCCATTATCACGATTGCTATAAACGGAGTGAGCAATTTCAGCATGATCTATCCTTATCTCTGTGTTCATTGCCTTGTTCGGCGATATTTTAGCAGCCTGATTATAGACCACGGCGCGTATTCAAGTTCCGACCTGTGGAGAACTTATTTCAGGATGAAACACCGGACAGCTGTGTGAATAAAAAAGGCGGCTATGAGCCGCCTTTTCGTTCTTGCCTGAGCGTTTGACTCAGTGCAGATTGCTGATTTAGTGCGGGTCAGTAGTTTTTAGTGTAGACCAGCAATGTAATTGGCCAGGGCATCAATTTCCTGATCATTCATTCGAGCCGCAACGCTGCGCATCACTTTCACGTCATCATTGTTTCGGGCAGTGGGGTCTTCAGAGTCGTGGGCACCCGTGCGGAATGCGCGCAGTTGCTTGGCGATATATTGGGCATGTTGTCCACCGAGCGCAGGGTAACCTGCGGGTGTGTTGCCATTGCCAGCGGGTGAATGACAGCCGGTGCAGGCCGGTACGCTGGTTTCGAGGTTACCCGCACGATAGATTTTTTCGCCCAGGGTCAGTTGTTTGCTGTTATCCTGAGATCCAGAAAGCTGCCTGGTTTGGCTGGCGTAGTAGGCGGCTATGTCAGCGATATCCTGATCGCTTAAGGCACCGAGCATGCCGGTCATTTCAGCTACGGAGCGCATGCCGGACCTTATATCTTGTAGCTGTTTGTCGAGGTATTTTTCACCCAGGCCAGCGAGTTTTGGGAAAGCACCTGCGGCACTATTCCCATCTGCACCATGACAAGCGCCGCACATTGCAGTTTTTGTTTTGCCTGCGTCTGCGTTTCCTTCAGCTAATGCGAAGGGGGTAAGTAGAACAGCGATTAACACTACGGCGGTGTGCAAAGTCGTTTTCATCAGTGCGCTCATTTTGTGATTGGATTAGGAGGTGATGTTGCCGCCGATACCGAGCTCGGCGCAAAAAGCGGCGTCATTATATACCAAACTGCTTGCTGAATTTAAGGGTTATACTCGCGCCCTATGACAGAATCTATCGCCTTCACCAAAGCTCAGTTTATGCAAAGCGCACCAACGTTGGGGGAATGTCCCGATGATGTCGGTTCTGAGGTGGCCTTTGCAGGGCGCTCAAATGCAGGTAAATCCAGCGCGATTAACGTGCTGACCCGACAGGGTAAGCTGGCACGCACCAGCAAAACACCTGGCCGTACCCAGTTGATCAACTTCTTTTCTCTGACTGATAGTAGCCGCCTGGTGGATTTGCCGGGTTATGGCTATGCCAAGGTGCCGAAGGCGCTGAAGCAGCGCTGGGATCAGCATTTGGCTGAATATCTACAGCAACGCCAGTCCTTGAAAGGTTTGATTTTAGTGATGGATGTCCGCCACCCCCTCCAGGATTTTGATCAGCAGATGCTGATGTGGGCCGCTGAAAGCACCATGCCGGTACATATTTTGTTGACCAAAGCTGACAAACTTAAACGGGGCCCGGCGCTAAATACGGTGCAAATGGTCAGGCGAGAATTGGGCAGTAACCTTGCCGAGGCGAGTATCACCGTGCAGTTGTTTTCGGCACTAAAACGCACTGGTGTTGAAGAGCTGGAGAAGCAGTTGTTCGAATGGTATGGCCAGGAGGCCGCCTGATGGGTAAATCCTAGGCAAAAAAACGGCGCTTAAAGCGCCGATAAGATGTTCAGCCGGGAAGATACCTAGAGGGGGAGGATTGCCCCGGCCGTGCTTAAAAAGGGAATAAGCATGTTAACGCTTAATCAGACCGGGGCATTGAGACAAAGTTCACAGAATTATCACTTTTTAGAGAAAAAACATAATCTTTCTGGAAGTCGATCTGCCTTTATTTTATTTCGGCTATAAAAATATCTGTTTATGCTCACTTGCTCCCGGATTTAATGGGCCTCATCCCAGTTATCACCCGTGCCGATATCGACAATGAGTGGAACATCCAGTTGAGCGGCGGTTTCCATACGAGCCTTCAGTCCGGTTTGCACAATCCCGACCTCATCCAGAGGCACTTCTAGTACCAGTTCATCATGGACCTGCATAATCATCCGCGCGCCCAGTTTTTCCTCACTTAACCAGCTATCAACATTGATCATGGCTTTTTTGATGATGTCAGCAGCGGTACCCTGCATCGGTGCGTTGATGGCGGTGCGCTCGGCGGCCTGGCGTTGCATGCCATTACGGGCATTGATCTGGGGCAGATACAGGCGACGGCCATAGAGTGTTTCGACGTAGCCCTGGTCGGCAGCTTTGATTTTGGTGGCGTCCATATATTCCCGCACACCCGGATAGCGACTAAAGTAGAGGTCGATATATTCCTGGGCCTGATTACGGCCAATGTTTAGCTGGCGACCTAAACCGAAGGCGGACATGCCGTAAATGAGGCCGAAGTTGATCGCCTTTGCATTTCGACGTAGTTCGATGGTGACTGATTCCAGAGCCGTGCCAAATACCTCGGCGGCGGTGGCACTGTGGATGTCGAGATTTTGTTTGAAGGCCTCCAGCAAGCCTTGATCACCTGACAAATGAGCCATGATACGCAGCTCGATCTGGGAGTAATCCGCGGCCACCAGTTGGTGACCTTCAGGCGCAATAAAAGCCTGGCGAATACGTCTGCCTTCTTCCGTGCGGATAGGAATATTCTGCAAGTTTGGATCAGATGACGACAGGCGTCCGGTAGCGGTAACGGCTTGATGATAAGAGGTATGAATGCGCCCGGTGCCGGGGTCGATCATGGTGGGCAGTTTGTCGGTGTAGGTCGATTTCAGCTTGCTCAGGCTACGATGCTCGAGAATAACTTTGGGCAGGGGATAGTCGAGGGCCAGTTCCTGTAAGACTTCTTCGGCAGTCGAGGGTGCGCCCTTTGGCGTCTTTTTTATCACCGGTAGCGAGAGTTCCTCAAAAAGTATCACCCCCAGTTGTTTGGGTGAGGCCAGGTTAAAGGCTTTGCCGGCCAGGTCGTGGGCCTGCAATTCCAGTTCGCCCAGCCGTTTACCTAGTTCAGCGCTTTGGGTGTTGAGCAAGCCTTGGTCAACTTTGGCACCGTTGCGCTCTATCCGGGACAGCACCGGCACCAGAGGTATTTCAATATCCTGATAGACTGACAGTAGGGTGGCTTCCTGTTCCAGCCTGCCGGAAAAAACCTGATGTAGGCGCAGGGTGATATCAGCATCTTCTGCGGCGTAGGGAGCGGCTTCTTCGAGTGCGATTTGATTAAAGGTGAGCTGTCCAGCGCCTTTGCCGGCGATGTCGGTAAAGTGTACGGTTTCTTCGTCTAGATGCTTCTGGGCCAGGGTGTCCATATCGTGGCGGGAGCCGGTGGCATCGAGCACGTAGGATTCGAGCATGGTGTCAAAGGCGATGCCCTGTAGATCAATACCGTGCTGGGCTAGTACACTCATATCGTATTTCAGATTCTGGCCGAGCTTGGCTTTACCTGGATTTTCCAGAAGGGGTTTTAGGCGATCCAATACCAGGGTCTGTGATAGCTGGACAGGGGCACCCAAATAGTCATGACCAAAAGGCACATAGGCCGCTTCATAGGGAGTCACAGCAAAAGAAACCCCCACCAATTGCGCCTGCATATAGTTGAGACTGGTGGTTTCAGTGTCGAAGGCAAAGACCTCAGCGCTATCGAGTAGTTCTAGCCAGTTATCTAATTCGGCTTCGCTGAGGATGGTGGTGTAATGTTTGTCGTGTGCGGGCTGCTGATTATTTGATGCCACGAATTCGCCATCAGCCGAGTCACCCGCTGCGTCAGCTAGCTCCTCAGACCAGGCTTTAAACTCCATGTCCTGGAAGAGGCTCAATAATGTGGCTTTGTCTGCCTCGGCGTTATGCAATTGGTCGGCGCTAAGTTCCATAGCAACATCGAGCTTAATGGTGGCAAGCTGGCGGGACAGATAGGCGAGATCCTTGTGTTCAGCTAACTTCTCGGGCATTTTTTTCGCGCCACGAAACGATAGTTCTCTGACTTTTTCCAGATCCCCATAAATAGTATCCATATCACCCAGGCCCTGGAGAATAGCCAGGGCAGTTTTTTCGCCGACTCCGGGAACGCCGGGTATGTTGTCCGAGGAGTCCCCCATCAAGGCCAGAAAGTCGATGATGAGTTCCGGGGGTACGCCAAATTTTTGTTCAACACCGGCCGGGTCTAGCACCGTATCGGTCATGGTGTTGACCAGAGTAACGTGACCGTTGACCAGCTGGGCCATATCTTTGTCGCCAGTTGAAATTACCACCGGCGCCTGTAATTCGGTGCTCTGCTGGGCCAGTGTGCCGATCACGTCGTCGGCCTCGACACCATCAATAATCAGCAAGGGCAGGCCCATGGCTCTGACAATATTGTGGATAGGCTCAATCTGCTCACGCAAGTCATCGGGCATGGGCGGACGGTGAGATTTGTATTTTTCATACAATTCGTCGCGAAAAGTTTTACCCTTGGCATCGAAAACCACCACGATAGGGCTGTCGGGATAATCTTTTTGCAACCTGCGCAGCATCGAAATCACGCCTTTAACCGCACCGGTGGCCTGTCCTCGGGAGTTATTTAGCGGCGGCAATGCGTGAAAAGCGCGATACAGATAGGATGAGCCATCGACCAGAACGATGGGGGCTTGGGAGGATGTCATGGCGTTACCTGGGCTTTAAAAACATTGCAGTGAAAAGTGTCGGGGAAAATTCGGTTGAAGCGTACCGAAGCGAGAAGGATACACCAAGTGTTAGCCGTGATTTAATCAAAGGCTTAATTTGAATGTTTGTTTATAAATTACTTTGCATTTGAGTGGGTTCAAGTCGATGGCTGTATACACCAGGATTGATCAGGGTGAATTAGAAAGATTGTTGGATGGGCTGGACCTTGGGCGTTTGAAGTCATATTCCGGCGTCGCCGATGGCCTCGAAAACAGTACCTATTTTGTCACTACAGCGTCTGGCTCCACCGACAAGCCACAGGGACCGGAGAAGCAATGGGTGTTGACGGTTCTAGAGGTCGAAAACCCACAGCAAACCGAGTTTTCGGTGGCCCTGATCAAGCTGCTCTGTCACAAGGGTTTGCCCGTGCCTCCTTTGGCCGTGAATACCAGGGGTGAAGCGGTCCATCAAATTGCGGGGAAGAAAGCTTTGCTGGCGAGTAAGGCTAAGGGTGTTCATCCCGGAGTTCTTGATGATGGTCAGAGCGTGGTCACCCCGCAACACTGCGCCGCCATCGGAGATTTTCTTGGCAGGATGCACCGGCAATCAGCTGCGTTTACTTATCGGCATGACAATCCGTACGGGCTGGCATGGGCTGTATCGACGGCTGAGACTTTGGGGTCGAGTTTATCTCCCGAGGATCGTCTTTTAATAGACGGGCAATTATCTCGACAGCAACAGTTGCGAATGCAAAGCCCAGAACAAGATTATGTAAGCTCAGAACAAAGTAACGCGATGCCAACAGGCCTTATTCACGCTGACCTGTTTCGGGATAATGCCCTGTTTGATGGCAGCAGACTAAGCGCAGTGATTGATTTCCAAAGTGCCTGTACTGACTGGTTGTTACTGGATGTGGCCATCGCGGTAAATGACTGGGCAAGCAGTGTCGATGGGGAGATTGATAGCGCGCTGGCTGAGGCCTTGCTCAATGCCTATGCCAAACAGCGACCATTTATTCAGTTGGAACGAGAGCGCTGGCAGGATGTGTTGTGTTTTGCGGCCTTACAATTCTGGCTGTCTCGCCTTTTGACACAGTTTCTCTTGAGTTCGCCCGATGGTCAGTCGGAGCTAACGGGCAGGCCGAGTAAAGATCCTGAGCAATATGCTCGTATGCTTCGATCTCGGGTGCGAGGGCTTGCGCCGCTGTTGGCTTAAATTTCCAGTGAGCTTGACCCGAAAATTTGGAGACATAAGCTCGGGTAGACCGGTTTTATGGTGAGGTTTGTGTTGAGATATTTGACGAAGATTGCTGTGTGGCTACTGGCAGACAGTTTTCCAGAGAACTCGCTATTGCCTTTATCAAATCCCGATAAGTGTTATCTGAGTCCGGAATATCCGCGCCCAGGGGATCGACAATCACCGTTCGAGCGGAGGTTTTATCGGCGATTTTTTCGACTCGGCTGTGTCGGGATCGGGGTTCCGCAACAATGCAGTCAAATTCAGCGTCGTTGAGCACGGCCTGCAAACTGCCCGCACTAGCAGGTAATCCCGATGTGGTTTTTAGTGCGCCGGCTTGCTGAATATGAAAAAAGCTAAAGAAGTGGCCGAAAGCATCGTGATCAACTAACACTTTAAGGTCGTGCAAGGGGAGCAGGCGCCGACGTACATTTTCAGAGGTAGCTAAGGTTTGGGTTCGGAATCGCTGTTGATTGGCGAGTATCTGTTCTCGTAAATCCGGAAAGTGAGCGGCAATCCAGTTGCTCACCTCGGTGGCGATAATGATGCCATTGTCGGGATTTAGCCAGATATGTGGGTCGTTTGTACCGCCACTGTTCGCTAGTTGGATATCTGCCAGGGAACTTGCTGTGAGCACCTTTTCAGGATGGAGATTGTTGACTGCCCGGAGTAGAAAAGACTCCAGTTCGGGGCCAACCCAGATCACAAGGTCGGCCTGGTTTAGTGCCAGTTTGTCGGACACGCGCAGAGAATAATGGTGAGGTTCTTCGGTATCAGGTAGCAATTGGCGGACCTCGATATCGTCACCTGCGATGGCCTGAACGATCATGGTCAGAGGGCGTATTGAGGTCACTATGACCGGCTTAGCCCAGGTGGGTGTCGATAAAAACAACAGGCTGAGCAGAGTGATGAGGTGTGGTGTGTTCTTCATAAATATATTTCGTGTTATGTTATAACATAATTGTAGCGGCGGAAGGCTTGTCTAGCCAGTTCGGAGTGCTGTTTATAGTCGAACTTGACAGTCCAGTCCGGATTAGCCGAAGTGATACTTTTGCAATACTATAACAGCCGATTATTGGGGCGCCTTATGATAACTAATTCGAAAGTGGCTTATCGACAGCATGATCACCTACGTTGTCAGAATGCAGCTTTACATCAGGCTCAAGCTTTGTGCGCCCGTGATGGCGCGCGCCTGACGCCGATTCGCGAGACGGTATTGCGACTGATCTGGCAAAGTCACCGGCCTCTGGGTGCTTACGATATTATCGAGCAGTTGTCTGAGTCCAGCGCTAAAAGGGTTATGCCACCGACGGTTTATCGGGCCCTCGATTTTTTGTTGACCCAGGGTCTGATTCATCGCTTGGCGACCTTGAATGCCTATATAGGTTGCCCTTTTCCCGGTAGCGCACACAGTAATGTATTTATGGTGTGCCGCGTTTGTGGGAGCGCAGCTGAGTGTAGTGTTGATGCTATCAACAAGGCCATTGTCGCCGCGGCCTCGCGTTCGGGTTTTGTCATTGAATCCCAGTCGATTGAGGTCAGTGGTCTTTGTCCTGCCTGCCAGGATGGCGAATTATCGTCAGACGATTTATTACAAGATGCGGGCGCGACGCAGGACTCAGTGTCATGAGTAAGGATGTATTAATTAAGCTTGATGGGGTTTCAAAGCAATTTGGTGAGCATGCCGTATTGCAGAACATTGATCTAAATATCCAAAAAAATCAGATCATCACTCTGATCGGACCTAATGGTGCTGGCAAAACCACTCTGGTCAAGCTGGTGCTGGGTTTGTTAAGCCCGGATCAAGGCAAGGTGGTGCGCTTACCGGAGCTTCGTATCGGTTATATGCCGCAAAAACTTCTTCTGGAATCAACGATGCCGCTACAGGTTGGTCGGTTTCTACAGTTTGCTGAATCAGATAAGACCCTGTGTCTTGAGGCTTTGCAAAGAACGGGTATCCCACAATTGATAAATCATCCTGTGCAAAGCTTATCGGGTGGCGAGACCCAGCGCATGTTGCTGGCCCGGGCACTATTGCGAAAACCTAACCTGCTGGTGCTTGACGAACCGGTACAGGGCGTTGATGTCAGCGGCCAGGAGATGCTTTACCAACTCATAGCGGGGCTTCGTGATGAGCTTGGCTGTGCCATTTTTATGGTCTCCCACGATCTACATCTGGTCATGGCAGCCACGGACCAGGTGATTTGTTTGAATCAGCATGTGTGCTGTTCGGGTAGCCCCCAGCAGGTGTCGATTGACCCGGCTTTTGTCGAATTGTTTGGCGCTAAAACCGCTTTGTATACCCATCACCACGATCATCATCACGAGCTTAATCTCGAGGTGGTTAATGACACTGCTACCCAAGCCGAGGTGGAAAATGGCGGCTTATGATTTTCTCCTGCTAGCATTGCTGGCAGGCTTAGCGGTAGCGCTGGTGGCCGGGCCACTGGGTTCTCTCGTCGTTTGGCAGCGTATGGCCTATTTTGGCGATACCCTCGCCCATAGCGCCCTGTTGGGTATTGCTCTCGGGTTATGGTTATCGGTGGATGGTGGTATTACGACGACGGTGACCTGTGTGTTGGTCGCTATTTTGCTCACGGTACTCGAAGATAGACAAAAGCTTACGACCGACACTGTGCTAGGTATTTTTTCCCATGCTTTTCTGGCTTTGGGTCTGGTAGCGATCACCCTGGTGCCGGGTGGGCGAACCGATATGGAAGCACTGTTATTTGGCGATATCCTCACGGTTACCACAGCAGAGGTCATCACTATGTGGACTTTGTCGGTCGCCGTATTGGTGGTGCTAAAGATTCAATGGCCGTCCATCGTAGCGATGACCGTCCATGAGGATCTCGCCAGCGTTGAAGGAGTTCCGGTATATCGCTACAAAGTTATGATCAGCTGATGTTGGCGCTGACGGTGGCCATATCGATGAAAATCGTGGGTGTTTTGCTGATTACCGCGCTGCTGATTATCCCCGCTGCCGCCGCTCGACAATTCAGCAAAACACCTGAACAAATGGCTGTGCGGGCGAGTATGTTGGCAGCGGCCAGTGTTTGTCTGGGTCTTATAAGTTCATTGTTATGGGATATGCCTGTGGGTCCAGCGATTGTTTTGGGCGCCAGTGGTTTGTTTGTAATGGCGCGCGCGATCGCTTAAATGATCAGCTCAGGAGCTTGGGCATTAGACTGGATTTATTTTGAACTATGTAAGGCGAGTATTAAGTGTAAGGGATGAAAATTGGGGGCTGGTTGGGGCTGTGTGTGAGCCCGGTTTTACAGGACTGGTTTTACAGGGCGGTTTTACAAGGTTCAGGCAGCTTCGGGGTTTCCCAGGGTGCGTTGTTGGTAAGAATCGTTTTGTTTGGTTTTTGTGGGCGGGCCCTTTTTAACATAAAAGACCGTCCGACCCTTGCCTTCGGACTTTGCCATATACAGAGCCTCGTCGGCCTGGTCTATCAGTCCTTCAAGGGTCATGTACTGGTTGTCTTGTCGGCGGGTAATGACGCCAATGCTAACGGAAATTTTTATTGAGCCTTGTTCGGGGAGGGCTATGTGTTTGACCGCCTGGTGTATTTTGTCCGTGAAATACTCGGCACCTGAGAGGTCAGTTTCAGGAAGAAGAATAACGAATTCGTCACCGCCGTAACGTCCGATCATGTCGCTTTTGCGGCGAATAGTATTCAAGGTTTTGCCGATTTCCTGTAACAAAATGTCTCCCATGGCATGGCCAAGTTGGTCATTCACCTGTTTGAAGTTGTCAAGGTCTAAAAAGGCAATGGCAAAAGGTGATTTTTTCCTTCTAGCCAGATTTAAGTAGGAGTCGGCATTAGAAATAAAAGCACGACGGGCCATCAAATTTGTGAGTTGGTCGTAGCTCGCCAACCGGTAATTAGTTCGTTCCAGGGAAAAGGTCTTAAAGAGTAGATTGATAAGTGGGTATGCAGCGATGGGCAAAACAATAAATGTCGCAAAAATAGGAATGAGAAGATAGGCAGAGATAACAGTTAGCCCGCTTAAATGTAAGCCTACTAACGTTATTATAGCCATGCCGATTGCGGCGGCCAGGGTT
Source organism: Porticoccaceae bacterium (assembly GCA_019090225.1). Taxonomy (GTDB): domain Bacteria; phylum Pseudomonadota; class Gammaproteobacteria; order Pseudomonadales; family Porticoccaceae; genus HB2-32-21. The sequence continues at coordinate 1,840 of JAHRWI010000301.1, read as the reverse complement.
ACTAGTACTAGCGTTCGAGTGGGGCCTAATTTTTCGAAATATTCTCGCATCATTCCATGAGCTACTAATATTTTGCGATGTGTTATCAGTGTAGTTCGGGCGCTTGTTTTGGCAAGATATTTCGAACAGTCGCACAAAAAATTGCGAACTACTTCTCATTCTTAGAATCCTTTCAAAAAATCACTGGCCGCTACAACGCTCGGATAACTCAGCATGGTAAAAGCTCCCACCTTAAAACTTAGTTGACTTAACTCAAATCTGATTTGGGTAGGGAACTAAATACCCGTTCGGCAGCATCCAAAGTGTCCTGAATAAGGTTCTCCGTATGGGCCTTTGACATAAAGCCTGCTTCGTAAGCCGCTGGAGCCAGATAAACACCCTGTTCTAGCATACCGTGGAAAAAATGTTTAAAACGCTCGGTATCGCAGGCCATGACTTGCTCAAAGTTGCTGATCGTCAGATTATCGGTAAAAAATATCCCGAACATTGAGCCGACATGATTGGTGGTAAAGGCAATGCCCGCAGAGTCTGCCCGTTCGCGCAAGCCATCCACTAACATCGTGGTGTGTTCAAATATAGTCTCGTAAAAGCCTGCTTCAGTGATCTTATTTAAGGTGGCAATGCCCGCCGCCATTGCCACTGGGTTGCCGGATAAGGTGCCGGCTTGATAGACCGGCCCAAGCGGTGCGAGTTGACTCATGATATCTCGCTTGCCGCCAAAGGCACCGACCGGCATGCCGCCGCCGATCACTTTACCCAGAGTGATCAGATCAGCGTCAATATCGTAGCGGTCAATTGCACCCTGGGGCCCAACGCGAAAGCCGGTCATGACTTCATCAATAATCAGCAAACTACCTGACTGAGTGCATTGCTCGCGTAATGTTTCAAGAAAACCCGGCTCTGGGGGTATGCAGCTCATATTGCCTGCAACGGGTTCGACAATTACGGCTGCCACTTGATTGCCAAGCTCAGCAAAGGCAGCTTGCACGCTGGCGCTATCATTGTAGGTGAGGGTGATGGTGTGATCCGCAAGACAGCTGGGTACGCCGGGGGAGCTGGGTACACCGAGGGTTAATGCCCCGGAACCTGTCTTGACCAGCAGCGAATCTGAATGGCCGTGATAACAGCCTTCAAATTTGATGATTTTGTCCCTGGCGGTATACGCGCGGGCCAGACGAATGGCGCTCATGGTTGCTTCGGTGCCGGAATTCACCATGCGCACCATATCCAGTCCTGGCACCTGAGCGCAGAGCATATCGGCCAGCGTGGTTTCCAGTTCGGTGGGTGCGCCAAAGCTTAGGCCATTATCGAGTTGTTGGCGAATGCTATCGAGTACCGAGGCATCCCCGTGACCGAGAATCATCGGCCCCCAGGATTGCACGTAATCGATATAGCGCTTGCCGTCGACATCGTATAAATACGGCCCTGAGGCATGATCAAAAAATATCGGCGTGCCACCGACGGCACGAAATGCTCTGACCGGAGAATTTACGCCGCCGGGGATATGTTCTGAGGCGCGGGCAAATAGAATATCTGACTGGGTCATAGCAATGGTTCTCTGATGGTTGATTTGGTCATTGATTGGGTGGTCTTCATTTTTTGAAAAAGACGGGCCATATTAGCCAATAGCCTTTTCACGGAGCACTTTTTTACCGGACAGCACATTATAGGGTCAGCCGTCCCTCGCTTTCCTCCAGCCAGACTGCTTTCATAATCTTCCAGGTAATCAAGCCAGAAATAAGATTGCCTACAGCATAACCATAAAACAGGCCCATCGTGCCTCCTGTCTCTTATACACATCTGACGCTGCCGACGACTAGTCGAGTGTAGATCTCGGTGG